>NZ_BAABCQ010000162.1:0-17665 GCF_039539045.1 Streptomyces marokkonensis | reverse complement strand
CCCAATAGCAGATCTCGGCTTGACTCGCCCGGAGCAGCACACTTGTAATTTCACTCGTGTCGTTCAGCCGGAATCGGTAACGGCTAGATCACGGGGACGCGAAAGACGGACGAGGGGCGCACATGACCGAGCTGGTGCAGCAACTGCTGGTCGACGACGCGGACGAGGAACTCGGCTGGCAGGAGCGCGCACTGTGCGCCCAGACCGACCCCGAGTCCTTCTTCCCCGAGAAGGGCGGCTCCACCAGGGAGGCCAAGAAGGTCTGCCTCTCCTGCGAGGTCCGCTCCGAGTGCCTCGAGTACGCCCTTGCCCACGACGAGCGCTTCGGTATCTGGGGCGGCCTGTCCGAGCGGGAACGCCGCCGCCTGAAGAAGGCCGCCGTCTGACCCGCCGGCCGGCAGGCGGCGCACCTCCCCACGTACATAACGGCAGGAACGGCCCCTCGCGGGCGGGTTGTCCACAGGCGGCGGATCGCCACCCTGCCCAGCCGATAGTGTGGGCGCTCGTCCGAGACGCCCCGCCACCCCCAACGGGCACGGGTGTCCACCGCAGTCCACCGAACCGGGGCCCGTACCTCGATGTCCGTGCACAGCCACACGGCAGCCCAGCAAGACCTCGCTGCCACACCTGAGTTCCCGCGCCACGTGGTGACCGCGGTCCTCGTCGCCCATGACGGAGCCCGCTGGCTGCCAGACGCCCTCGCCGGGCTGCTCGGCCAGGAGCGCCCCGTCCAGTACGCCGTGGCCGCCGACACCGGCAGCGCCGACGAATCCGCCAGGCTCGTCACCGAGGCCCTCGGTGACGACCGCGTGCTCCACCTCGCCCGGCGCACCGGCTTCGGCCAGGCCGTCGAGGAGGCGGCCCGCACCGCCCCGCTCCTCACCCCGGACGACCTGTCGTACCTGAGGCGGCCCAGCGGCTGGGACCCCGTCACCCACACCTGGCGCGACGACACGTACGACCTGCCGGAGCTCCCCCACGGAGAGCCGGTGCAGTGGCTGTGGCTGCTGCACGACGACTGCGCCCCCGAACCCGACGCCCTCGCCCAGCTGCTGCGCGTCGTGGACAACGAGTACGAACTCGGCCGCGACGACGTCGCCGTCGTCGGCCCCAAGCTCCGCGGCTGGTACGACCGCCGGCAACTGCTGGAGGTCGGCGTCTCCATCGCCAACTCCGGCCGCCGCTGGACCGGCCTGGACCGCCGAGAACAGGACCAGGGCCAGCACGACCACGTCCGGTCCGTCCTGTCCGTGTCCACCGCCGGCATGCTGATCCGGCGTGACGTCTTCGAGCGGCTCGGCGGATTCGACCGCCGGCTGCCCCTGATGCGTGACGACGTCGACCTGTGCTGGCGCGCGCACGCCGCCGGACTCCGCGTCCTCGTCGCCCCCGAGGCGGTCGTACGCCACGCCGAGGCGGCCTCCCGCGAACGCCGCGCCGTCGACTGCGCGGGCCGCACCACCGCCTCCCCGCACAAGGTGGACAAGGCCGGCGCCGTCCACACTCTCCTCGTCAACGCCCGTACGGCCGTCCTGCCCTGGGTGCTGCTGCGCATCGTCCTCGGCACCCTGCTGCGGACCCTCGCCTATCTCGTGGGCAAGGCCCCCGGGCAGGCCGTCGACGAGATCCGCGGCCTGCTGGGCGTCCTGCTCCGCCCCGAGCGCATCATCGCCGGACGGCGCGAGCGGGGCCGCCCGCAGGTCGAGAAGGACGAACTGCGCCCCCTGTTCCCGCCCCCGGGCGCCACCATCCGCGTCACCGTCGAACAGGTCGCGGGCAACCTGGCCGGCAGTTCCGACGCCGAGACGGCCCCCGGTGCCGGACGGCACGGCGGTGCCATCGAGTCCGGACCCGGCGGCGACGACGCCGACTTCCTCGAGGTGGAGCAGTTCGCCCGCCTCAAGCGCGTCGCCCGCAAGCCCGGCCCGCTGCTCTTCCTCGTACTGCTGCTCGTCTCCCTCGCCGCCTGCCGCGCCCTGTTCGGCGGCGGCGCGCTGGCGGGCGGCGCGCTGCTGCCCGCCCCGGCCGGCGCCGGCGAGTTGTGGTCGCGGTACACGGACGCCTGGCACACCGTGAGCACCGGCGGCACCGCCTCCGCGCCGCCCTACCTCGCCCTCGTCGCCACGCTCGCCACCCTGCTGCTGGGCTCCACCGGGCTCGCCGTCACCCTGCTGCTGGTCTGCTCGGTGCCCCTGGCCGGCGTCACCGCGTACTTCGCCTCCCGCCCGCTCGTCACCTCCCGGCTGTTGCGCGCCTGGGCGGCCGTCGCCTACGCCTTCCTGCCCGCCGCCACCGGCGCCCTCGCCGGCGGCCGCATCGGCACCGCCGTCCTGGCCGTACTGCTCCCGCTCGTCGCGCGCGCGGGCGCCGCGGCGGCCGGCCTGACGCGCTCGTCCGGCAGCCGCGGCAGCTGGCGAGCCACGTGGGCGTACGCGCTGCTGCTGACGGTCACCACCGCCTTCACACCCGTCGTGTGGCCCATCGCGCTGCTCCTCGGCGTCGGCGTCCTGGCCCTGCGCCGGGACGACATCACGGCGTACGGGCCGCGCTTCCTGGTCCAGCTCGGCACCCCACTGCTGCTTCTCGCCCCCTGGTCGCTGTCGCTGCTCCCGTTCGGCTTCTTCGACGAAGCCGGACTGGAGTACGGGGCTTCGGCCGCCTCCGCCCTCGACCTGCTCGGGGCGAGCCCCGGCGGCCCCGGCACGGTCGGCGGGCTGGTCCTCCTCGGCATCGTGCTGGCCGCGCTGGCCGCCCTGCTGCGCTCGGAGCGGCAGTTGGGCGTCCGCACGGCCTGGGCCGTCGCCCTGGTCGCCCTGGTCTTCGCGGTGCTCTCCAACCGCTCCGCATGGGCCGGCCCCGCCACCCTCGTCTACGGCATCGCCCTGCTGTCCGCCGCGACCCTCGGCGCCGACGGGGCACGGTCCCGGGTGGCCGAGCAGAGCTTCGGCTGGCGCCAGCCCGTCGCCGCCCTGATCGCCCTCGCCTCGGCCGTCGGCCCGCTGATCGCCGCCACCGGCTGGATGATCGGGGGCGCCGACGGGCCCCTGGAGCGACGCGACCCCGTCCAGGTGCCCGCGTTCGTCGCCGAGGAGAGCCGCACCCGCGACCAGGCCCGCACCCTCGTCCTCGACAGCGACTCCGCGGCCCATGTGAGCTACATGCTGGTCCGCGGCTCCGGAGCCCGCCTGGGCGACGGCGAACTGGCCGCCTCGGACGGCGGGAACAGCCGGCTCGACAAGATCGTCGCCAACCTCGTGGCCGGCTCCGGCGCCGACCAGGCCGACCAGCTCGGCGGCTTCGCCGTGCGCTACGTCCTCGTACACAAGGGCGCGCCCCGCGAGGTCACCCGCGTCCTGGACGCCACACCCGGCATGAGCCGGCTCAGCCAGCAGGACGGCAGCGGGCTGTGGCGGGTGGACCAGGAGGTCGCGCGCGCGACCATCGTCCCCGGCGAGAACTCCGACGCCGGATCGGATGCCGGATCCGGAGCCGGTGAACCGCGGCCCGTCGCGGCCGGGCCCGTCGAGATCCACACCGAGATCCCGTCCGGCTCCGACGGCCGTGTGCTGCGCCTCGCCGACACCGCCGCCGAGGGCTGGACGGCAACCCTGGACGGCAAGCCGCTCACCCGCACCACGGTCGACGGCTGGGCACAGGGCTTCGAACTCCCCGCCTCAGGCGGGAAGCTGGATGTCACCTACGACGCACCCTTCACCCACACTGTCTGGCTGTGGGCCCAGGGTCTCCTCGCCGTAGTCCTGGTCGTCCTCGCCCTGCCCGGCAGGCGCCGCGACGTCGACGACGACCTGCCCGACGAGCCGGTCGTCCCCGCCGAGGCCCTCGAAGGCGAGGGCCGCAGGGCCCGGCGCCTGCGCGCCCAGGCCGAGGCCGAGGCCGAGGCCGGGGCCGAGGCCGGGGTCGCGGAAGGCACCGATCCGGTGTCCGTGCCCCCGGACGGCACCGAGGAGGCCGGCCCACCCGCGCAGGCCCCCGTGCCGGTCCCGCAGCAGCCGGCGTACGGCGAGTGGGAACCGGCGGGGTACCCCGGCGCCGAGTACGGCTCCTACGGCACGTACGGCGGCGAGCAGTACCAGAACGCCCAGCAGTACGATCCGGGCGCCTACGGACAGCAGCAGTACCAGGGCGACCCGTACCAGGCGGACGCCTATCAGGGCGGTCAGGGCGGTCAGGGCGGCCAGGCGGGCCAGTACGAGGCGGGCCAGTACGACCCGTACGCCGCCTACGGCGACCAGTCCCAGGCCGGCGCCTACGACCAGGTGTACGGCCAGGGCGGATACGACACGTCGCACGAGCCTTCCCAGCCCCACCACCCCCACGGCACGGGCAGTGAACGTCCCGACGGGAGCCAGCAGTGAAGCGCACGACCCTGTCCCTGTTCGCCGGCGCGACCGCGCTCGCCGCCGTCACCGGGTTCGCGGCGGTGTCCACACCGGACGCCACCGGCGCGGACGCCGCGAGGCCGGCCGCCCGACTGCCCGTGGAGCGCACCAGCCTGCTGTGCCCGGCGCCGAGCAACTCCGACCTCGCCGAGACGTCGTACACGTCCTTCACGCCCGTCACGAAGGGCGCCGACGAGAAGGGCGAGGCCGTACTCACGGCCGGAGCCACCAAGGACCAGAAGACCGGCGACAAGTCCGGAGAGAAGAAGACGGACGAGAAGGGCGCGGAAGGCGAGAAGGGCGGGAAGGGCGGCGAGAAGCCCGTCGTGCAGCCCGAGGCGCCCGGCACGCCGGCCACCGGCGAGGCCTCCGGCGCCGACACCCCGGCGCTGGTCGGCACCGCGCAGGGCGGCTACGCGCCGGGCTGGACGGTCCAGCAGACCACCGAGGTCGCCGCCGGGACGGGCCGGGGCCTGCAGGGCGTCAACTGCACCGCACCGGACACGGAGTTCTGGTTCCCGGGCGTCAGCACGGCGACCGACCGCACCGACTATGTGCACCTGACGAACCCGGACGACTCGGCGGCCGTCGTCGACATCGAGCTCTACGGCAAGTACGGAGCCCTGAAGTCGACGGTGGGGGAGGGCGTCACGGTGCCACCGCACGGCAGTGAGTCGCTCCTGCTGTCCACGCTCAGCGACGAGGAGCAGACCGACGTCACGGTGCACGTCGGTGTGCGCAGCGGGCGGGTCGGGGCCGCGGTGCAGGCCCTGGACGACAAGACGGGCGGCGACTGGCTGACCGCGGCCGCGGACCCGGCGAGCGACCTCGTGCTGCCGGGCATCCCGAAGGACGCCACAGCCGTACGCCTGGTGCTGTTCACGCCCGGTGGCACCGATGCCGACCTCAAGGTGCGGCTCGCCTCGCCGTCCGGGCTCATCACGCCCGCCGGGCACGAGACGGTGCGCGTCAAGGCGGGCATGACGACGGGCGTCGACCTGGGCGAGGTCACGCGCGGCGAGGCGGGGTCGCTGGTGCTGACGCCGACGAACGGGTCCGTTCCGGTCGTGGCGGCGGTCCGGGTCGTGCGGGGCAAGGGCGGCGAACAGGAGTCGGCGTTCATTCCGGCCTCCGACCCGGTCGGGGCACGTGCGACGGTCGCGGACAACCGCGCCAAGAGCACGACACTGTCCCTGACCGCCCCCGAAAAGGGCGCGAAGGTCAAGGTCACGGCGTCGGCGGGCAGCGAGGGCGGTACGACGGCGACCAAGACGTACACGATCAAGGGCGGCACCACGCAGGACGTGGAGGCACCGGTTCCCGCCGGCCTCGAGGGGACCTACGCGCTGACGGTCGAAACCGTCTCGGGCGGCCCGGTCCACGCGTCCCGCACCCTGACCGGGCAGGACGACGACGTGGCGTCCTTCACCGTACAAACCCTCCGCGACGACCGGGGAACGGTCTCGGTGCCGAACGCGGACGAGGACCTGTCGGTGCTGCAGAGGCAGTAGGCAGTGGCCGGGATGCTCGACCGTGGGCCTGGTGGATCACGGGCATCCGCGATCGAGGGAGGCACACAGAGCCTGCCTCGGGCCGTCATCGGAGGTGGCCCGGGGCTGCCGCCCGCGCACCCGCCGCTCAGTCCTCCCCGTAGCGGGGATCCACCGTCTCCGGGGTCAGGCCCAGCAGCTCCGCGACCTGCTCCACCACGACCTCGTGGACCAGCGCGGCCCGCTCGTCCCGCCCCTTGGTCCGGATCTCGACCGGCCGCCGGTACACGACCACCCGCCCCCGCTGCCCGTCCCGCGAGGGCACCGTCCCCCCCAGCGGGACCGCCTCGTCGTCCCAGACCTCCCCGGACCCGGCGGCAGCGTCCAGCCGCGGTACGTCGCGGACGAGGAAATCGATGTCGGCGAGCTGCGGCCACCGGCGCTCCAGGCGCTCCACGGAGTCCTGCACCAGGTCCGCGAACACCTCGCCGCGGCTCGCGGCGAGCGGTACCTGCGGAGGTGCGACCGGTCCACGCATGCCCCGACCGTGGCGATCACGACGGCGGGGCCCTGGGCGGCCGGCATCACGGGGCGTCACGGGGTTGTCCATCACTGCTGAAGGGTAGTCCCCGCGAGGTCCGCGCGCCGGTCCGCACACGCACACCGGACCACGCCCGGGCTCTCCGCGTCACATGTCGCCGGATGACCATTCCAGCCAAGGTCGGGCTCGATTTCGTATCTCTCCGCGACCGCCGGAGTCGAGGGAAATGTCGCTGTTTGTATCAGGTCGTGACCGCTCCTGAGGCCGTCCGGTATCCCGAAGGCCGCCGTCACCGCAGGTCAACGAGGTGCGCCCGGAGAGTCACGATGGGCGTTTCGTGTCACGACACGGTGGTGTGACGTGGTGGAGAGTCGTCGCGGCCCGCTCAAGAGTGCGGTACCGTCCAACATCGTGAGCCCTGTACGTCGCTGTTCGCGCACCGCCTGCGGTCGTCCCGCCGTCGCGACGCTGACGTACGTCTACGCCGACTCGACCGCGGTCCTCGGCCCGCTCGCCACCTACGCCGAACCTCACTGCTACGACCTCTGTGCCGAGCACTCCGAACGCCTCACCGCCCCGCGCGGCTGGGAGGTCGTCCGCCTCCTCGACGGCTCGGCCCCGGCCCGTCCCAGCGGTGACGACCTGGAAGCGCTCGCCAACGCGGTGCGCGAGGCGGCACGCCCCCAGGAGCGGGCGGCCGAGGCCGGAGGCGGACCGAGGGCGGCCGATCCGATGGAGGTCGCGCGCCGCGGCCATCTGCGCGTACTGCGCTCGCCGGACAACTGAGCCCACCCTCTCCTCCCTGCCTCGCCACCTCTCCGCTGCTCTGCCTCCCGCCGGTGCCGCCCTGAACTCGCCCCGACCTGTGGGAACCGCCCGACACCCGGTCGGCGGTTGCGGGTAGTTTGTGGGCTCCGACAGGACTTCCAGGAAGGTTGGCCGTGGCTGCTGCTGATCTGTCGCAGATCGTGAAGGCGTACGACGTGCGCGGTGTGGTCCCGGACCAGTGGGACGAGTCGCTGGCCGAGCTGTTCGGCGCGGCCTTCGTCGAGCTGACCGGCGCGGACGCCATCGTGGTCGGCCACGACATGCGGCCCTCGTCCCCGGCCCTGTCCGGCGCCTTCGCGCGCGGGGCGACGGCCCGCGGCGCCGACGTCACCGAGATCGGCCTGTGCTCCACCGACCAGCTGTACTACGCCTCCGGCGCGCTGGACCTGCCGGGCGCCATGTTCACGGCCTCGCACAACCCGGCCCAGTACAACGGCATCAAGCTCTGCCGCGCGGGCGCCGCCCCCGTCGGCCAGGACACGGGCCTCGCCGAGATCCGCGGGTGCGTGGAGCGGTGGAGCGCGTCCGGCACCCCGGAGCCGTCGTCCCGTCCGGGCACGGTCACCCGGCGCGACACGCTCGCCGACTACGCGGCCCACCTGCGCTCCCTGGTCGACCTCACCGCCATCCGTCCCCTCAAGGTCGTCGTCGACGCGGGCAACGGCATGGGCGGCCACACCGTCCCCTCGGTCTTCGCCGGCCTGCCCCTCGACCTCGTGCCGATGTACTTCGAACTGGACGGCACCTTCCCCAACCACGAGGCCAACCCGCTCGACCCGGCCAACCTCGTCGACCTCCAGAAGCGCGTACGCGAGGAGGGCGCCGACCTCGGCGTCGCCTTCGACGGCGACGCCGACCGCTGCTTCGTCGTCGACCAGAACGGGGACCCGGTCCCCCCCTCCGCGGTGACCGCCCTCGTGGCCGCCCGTGAGCTCGCCCGCAACGGCGGCAAGGGCACGGTCATCCACAACCTGATCACCTCCTGGTCCGTCCCGGAGGTCGTGCGGGAGAACGGCGGCACCCCGGCACGCACACGCGTGGGCCACTCCTTCATCAAGGCCGAGATGGCCAGGAGCGGCGCCATCTTCGGCGGCGAGCACTCCGCGCACTACTACTTCCGCGACTTCTGGAACGCCGACACCGGCATGCTCGCCGCCCTCCACGTCCTCGCCGCCCTCGGCGGCCAGGACGGCCCGCTGTCCGCCCTGGTCGCCCAGTACGACCGCTACGCCGGCTCCGGCGAGATCAACTCCACCGTCGCCGACCAGGCCGCCCGCCTCGCCGCGATCAGGGCCGCGTACGAGGGCCGCGCCGACGTCACCCTGGACGACCTGGACGGTCTCACCGTCACGGCCGCCGACTGGTGGTTCAACGTCCGCCCCTCCAACACCGAGCCGCTGCTGCGCCTGAACGCGGAGGCACGGGACGAGGCGACGATGACGAAGGTGCGGGACGAGGCGCTGGCGATCATCCGGGCGTGAGGGGGCGGCTCGCCATCCGGCGTGAGCGGGCCGCTCGCCACCCGGGTGTGAGGAGCGACTCGCCCTTCGACCGGCCGAGTCGGTGGCCGAAGGGCGCAGGCCCCAAGGCCCAGGAGGCAGCGTCCGGCGGAGGTCGTAGGGCGGCGCCCCACACCCGACCCCCACCGGCGGTACCCTGACCAGCACATCCGCACAAGCCGAACCGCCCCCGAAGGGAACCCTCATGCCGCTCGAAGCCGGCCTCCTGGAGATCCTCGCCTGCCCGGCCTGCCACGCACCCCTCGAGGAGCGGGACGCGGAGCTGATCTGCACCGGCCAGGACTGCGGCCTGGCGTACCCGGTTCGCGACGGCATCCCCGTCCTCCTCGTCGACGAGGCCCGCCGCCCCGAGTAACCGACGGCCCACGCACGGCCAGGCGACCCGCGTACCCGAACACGAACGCATCCGGCGATCGGAGACTGCCGCCATGCTCGACGAATCGCTCCTCGACGCCCCGGAACGCCTCACCGAGGCCGACCGCCGCGGCCTGCTCCGCGGCGCCGCCGAGGCCGGCGCCCGCGTGCGCACCGCCGCCCGGCACGCCGCCGAGGCGGGAGTGGGCAACCTCAAGCCGGACGGGCGCCCCCGCGCCGTCCTGATCGCCGGCCCCGGCGCTGCCGCCACCCAGGCCGCCGACCTCCTCGGCACCCTCGCCGGCGCCGGCAGCCCCGTCACCCGCCTCGCCCCCACCGGCGTCGCCCCCGCCGCGGGCGCCCTGCGCTGGGAACTGCCCGGCTGGGCCGGCTCCGTGGACCTCCTGCTGATCGCCACCCCCGACGGCACCGAGCCGGGCCTCGCCCTGCTCGCCGAACAGGCCTACCGCCGGGGTTGCACGGTGGTCGCCGTCGCCCCCGCCCGTTCCCCGCTCGGCGAGTCGGTGAACGGCTCGCACGGCCTGTTCATCCCGATGGCGACCGCCCCCTACGACCACGACGAACCCCTCGCCGGTGCCGCCCCCGGCGTCCTGTGGGCACTGCTCACCCCGCTCCTCGCGCTGCTGGACCGCACCGCCCTGCTCGACGCGTCACCCGACGCCATCGAGAAGGTCGCCGACCGCCTCGACCGCATCGCCGAGCGCTGCGGGCCGGCCATCGTGACGTACAGCAACCCCGCCAAGACCCTGGCGTCCGAACTCGCCGACGCCCTCCCGGTCATCTGGACCGAGGGCACCTCGGCCGGTCCGGCGGGCCGCCGCTTCGCCGCCGCACTCGCCGAACTGGCCGGCACCCCGGCCGTCGTCGCCGAGCTGCCCGAGGCACTCGCCGCGCACAGCGCCCTGCTCGCCGGTCAACTCGCCGCCGCCGCCGACCCGGACGACTTCTTCCGCGACCGCGTCGAGGAGGCACCCGCCCTGCACGCGCGCGTGGTGCTCCTGCGCGACCGCCCCAGCGGCGGCCTCACCGCCGCCCCCGGCGCCCGTGACCTGGCCCTCGGCCACGACACGCCGATCAGCGAACTGGAGCCGGAAGCCGGTGGCGAACTGGAGACCCTCGCCGAACTGATCGCCATCACGGATTTCGCCGCCGTCTACCTGGCGCTCGCCTCCGGCGCCTGATCCCGTACGCACCATTCGGTACGACGATCTCGTCTCGATCTCGTACGCATCAGCGCCACGCACCAGGACACGAACTCAGCGTCACGCACCAGGCCACGCACCTCAGCGCGCGCCAGGCAACAGAGTCACGTACCAGAACACGCACCGCGCACGCACCGGCAGAGAGAGCCCATGGACCGCCTCGACAACACCGTCCGCCCCTACGCCTGGGGCTCCACCACCGCGATCCCGACCCTGCTGGGGACCGAGCCGACCGGCGAACCGCAGGCGGAGATGTGGATGGGAGCCCACCCCGGCGCCCCCTCCCGCACCGGCCGGGGCACCCTCGCCGAGGTCGTCGACGACGACCCCGAGAAGGAACTGGGCGCCGCCTCCGTCGCCAAGTTCGGCCCCCGGCTGCCCTTCCTCCTCAAGCTCCTCGCCGCCGGCGCCCCGCTCTCCCTCCAGGTCCACCCCGACCTGGCCCAGGCCAGGGCGGGCTACGAGGACGAGGAGCTGCGGAGCGTCCCCCTGGACGCCCCGCACCGCAACTACAAGGACGCCAACCACAAGCCCGAACTGGTCTGCGCCCTCACCGAGTTCGACGGCCTGTGCGGCTTCCGGGCCCCGGCCGAGACGGCCGACCTGCTCGACGGGCTCGGCGTCGCCTCCCTCAAGCCCTACGTCGACCTGCTCCGCGCGCACCCCGAGGACGCCGCCCTGCGCGAGGTCCTCACCGCGATCCTCACGGCCGACCCCGAGGAGATGTCCCGCACGGTCGCCGAGACCGCGGCCGCCTGCGATCGTCTCGGCGGCGCCTACGCGCCCTACGCCGGCATCGCCCACCACTACCCGGGCGACCCCGGCGTCCTCGCCGCGATGCTCCTCAACCACGTCCGGCTCCAGCCCGGCGAGGCCCTGTTCCTCGGTGCCGGCATTCCGCACGCCTACCTCGACGGCCTCGGCGTCGAGATCATGGCCAACTCCGACAACGTCCTGCGCTGCGGCCTGACCCCCAAACACGTCGACGTCCCCGAACTGCTGCGCATCGTCCGCTTCGAGGCCGGCGACCCCGGCATCCTCCGCCCGGAGGCGTCACCCGACGGCGAAGAGGTCTACGACACCCCGATCGACGAGTTCCGCCTGTCCCGCTACGTCCTTCCCGAGGGCTCCGGCGTCCACGACCTCGCCCTGCCCACCCCGCAGATCCTGCTCTGCACGGCCGGCACCGTACGGACGGGCGAACACGAGCTGGCACCCGGCCGGTCCGTCTTCGTTCCAGCAGGAGAAAAGGCCGAAGTGTCCGGATCCGGCACCCTCTTCCGGGCCACCGTGGTCGCCTGACGCAGGTAGGACGCACGTCTGACGGGCGCAGGACGGGGCAACCGGCACGTCGGAGCCCACGAGGGCTGCAACAATGACGCACCGCCAGGGAGGGGCAGAGCCGACGACCGGCCGAGCCCCCACCGGCGTACGGACGCAGACGAAGGCGAAGGGACAACGCGACACATGAGCGCGTCAGGCGGAACCAAGGCGATCGTGGCGGCACTGTTCGCCAACCTCTCGATCGCGGTAGCGAAATTCGTGGCCTTCATCTTCAGTGGATCGTCATCGATGCTCGCGGAGTCCGTGCACTCCCTCGCCGACTCCGGCAACCAGGGACTCCTGCTCCTCGGCGGCAAGCGCGCCCAGCGCGAGGCCACCCCCCAGCACCCGTTCGGCTACGGCCGCGAACGCTACATCTACGCCTTCCTCGTCTCCATCGTGCTCTTCTCGGTCGGCGGCATGTTCGCCCTCTACGAGGGCTACGAGAAGATCAAGCACCCGCACGAGATCGAGCACTGGTACTGGCCGGTGGGCGTCCTGGTCTTCGCGATCATCGCCGAGGCCTTCTCCTTCCGGACCGCCATCAAGGAGTCCAACACCCTGCGCGGAAAGAAGTCCTGGAAGGAGTTCGTCCGCCACGCCAAGGCCCCCGAGCTGCCGGTCGTCCTCCTCGAGGACCTCGGCGCCCTCGTCGGCCTCATCCTCGCCCTCGGTGGCGTCGGAATGGCCCTGCTCACCGGCGACGGTGTCTGGGACGGCATCGGCACCCTGTGCATCGGCGTGCTGCTCATCCTGATCGCGCTGGTCCTGGCCGTCGAGACCAAGTCCCTGCTGCTCGGCGAGGCCGCCGGACCCGAGACGGCCCAGCAGATCGAGGCCGCGATCGTCGCGGGCGACACGGTCACCGGCGTCATCCACATGCGCACACTCCACCTCGGCCCCGAGGAACTGCTCGTCGCCGCCAAGATCGCCGTCCGGCACGACGGCACGGCCACCGAGATCGCCTCCGCGATCGACACCGCCGAGGCCCGTATCCGCGAGGCCGTGCCGATCGCCCGCGTCATCTACCTGGAACCGGACATCTACAGCGAGTCCGAGGCGACCAGGGGCCCGGACCGCGAGGCGACCCCGGGGGGCCCGGCCGCGCCGCCCGCCGCCCACTGACACCCGCACCTGCCTTGCCCGACGGGTGCCCGCCGATCCACTCGGCGGGCCCCGTCGGCTCCGCCCCCGCGCATCCCGTGACTCTTCGTGAACGTCCTGAAGTGTTCGGAGGCGGACTGGGGGCGGCGGGCGCCATCGGTGTAGCTTGGGACGGAGCCAGACGTCGCTGCTGATGGCGGTCGGGCGGTCCAGCACGGACCGGCCGAGGGAGAGAGGGCCTCCGACGGACTGCGCTGCGCGCACGCGGGCATGCCTGTGTCCTCTTCGGGGCACCTCTGTGTCCGCCGCCGCGCAGGTCAGCCGTAATCACCTCGACCCAACCCGAGGAGCAGCCCGTAATGACGACTGTCGACAACCAGCAGGACTTCAAGGTCGCCGACCTCTCCCTGGCCGCGTTCGGCCGCAAGGAGATCACCCTCGCCGAGCACGAGATGCCCGGCCTCATGGCGATCCGCAAGGAGTACGCCGAGGCCCAGCCCCTCGCCGGCGCCCGCGTCACCGGCTCCCTGCACATGACCGTGCAGACCGCCGTGCTCATCGAAACCCTCGTCGCCCTGGGCGCCGACGTCCGCTGGGCGTCCTGCAACATCTTCTCCACCCAGGACCACGCGGCCGCCGCCATCGCCGTCGGCCCGAACGGCACGCCCGACAACCCGCAGGGCATCCCCGTCTTCGCCTGGAAGGGCGAGAGCCTCGAGGAGTACTGGTGGTGCACGGAGCAGGCGCTGACCTGGCCGAACACCCCCACCGGTGGCCCGAACATGATCCTGGACGACGGCGGTGACGCCACCCTCCTCGTCCACAAGGGCGTCGAGTACGAGAAGGACGGCAAGGTCCCCTCGGTCGACACCGCCGAGTCCGACGAGCACCGCGTCATCCTCGAGGTCCTCACCCGCACGGTGAGCGAGACCCCGCAGAAGTGGACCCAGCTGGCGTCCGAGATCCGCGGCGTCACCGAGGAGACCACCACCGGCGTCCACCGCCTGTACGAGATGCACCGCGACGGCACCCTGCTGTTCCCGGCGATCAACGTGAACGACGCGGTGACGAAGTCCAAGTTCGACAACAAGTACGGCTGCCGCCACTCCCTGATCGACGGCATCAACCGCGCCACGGACGTGCTCATCGGCGGCAAGACCGCCGTCGTCTGCGGCTACGGCGACGTCGGCAAGGGCTGCGCGGAGTCGCTGCGCGGCCAGGGAGCCCGCGTCATCGTCACCGAGATCGACCCGATCTGCGCCCTCCAGGCGGCGATGGACGGCTACCAGGTCGCGACGCTGGACGACGTCGTCGGCCAGGCCGACATCTTCGTCACCACGACCGGCAACAAGGACATCATCATGGCCGCGGACATGGCCAAGATGAAGCACCAGGCCATCGTCGGCAACATCGGCCACTTCGACAACGAGATCGACATGGCCGGCCTCGCCGCCATCCCCGGTATCGTCAAGGACGAGGTCAAGCCGCAGGTCCACACCTGGACCTTCCCCGACGGCAAGGTCCTCATCGTCCTCTCCGAGGGCCGCCTGCTGAACCTGGGCAACGCGACCGGCCACCCGTCGTTCGTCATGTCCAACTCGTTCGCGGACCAGACCCTGGCCCAGATCGAGCTGTTCACCAAGCCCGACGAATACCCGACCGACGTCTACGTGCTGCCCAAGCACCTCGACGAGAAGGTCGCCCGCCTCCACCTCGACGCGCTCGGCGTCAAGCTGACCACGCTCCGCAAGGAGCAGGCCGACTACATCGGCGTCAAGGTCGAGGGCCCCTACAAGGCGGACCACTACCGCTACTGAGCAAGCCCGCGTCACAGCCGACGGGGTGGGTCCGTGCGCAGACACACCCCGTCGGCCGACTGCCGGCACCTCCGTGACAGGCCCCCGCACCCCCGTGCCGGGGGCCTGCCCCGTTGGCGCCTCAGCGGCCGGACCAGCAGCCCGTCACCACCCAGGACCACCATGCCCCGCGGCCGTTATTCGCTCCACGACCCGCACGACCACACCCCCCTCGCAGAAGAACACTTCCAGTGCGCCCCCGGCCCTTCCGGCTGGCGCTACGTCTCCCGGCTGACCACACCGGCCGGAGACCACCACGGCTCAGTCGACCTCGCCCTGGACGAACTCGGCCGCCCCATCCGCCTCGAACTCCAGGCCGCGAGCTGGCAGGTCCGTGGTGCGGCCATCGACGGTGTCACCTGGGTCCGTACCGACCCCACCGGAGTCCACGCCACCGAAGGCAACGCACACGCCCACGCCTTCACCGGCACCTCCCCGGCCTTCCTCGTCGCGGTCACCCGTCTCCTGCGCCTCACCCCCTCCGCATCGGCCACCCGCGTACGCCTCGTCGCCCTCACCGACCCGGTCCTCGCCCCCCGCACCGTGGACCAGTCCTGGGCCTTGCTCGACAGAGAAGCACACGCCACTGACAACGGCCCTCTCACCGTGGACGAATACCAGGTCACAGCCCTGGACACCGGTGAGCAGCACGCCGTGCACATCGCCGGCGACGTCGTGCTCGCGGCCCCCGGCCTGGAGCTGGAGGACCTCGAGTCACCGCCGTCCGTCTTCCCGTGAGCGACGTCGGACGGCAAGCGCCGCGAGGTCGCGGGGGTATTCCCGCGAGGGTGGTCGCGGGGGCACACCCCCCCGCCCGGCCTACGCGGGCGGCACGAACCCGGTGCCGTTACGGGTGTCCGACGGAGCGCCTCCCGTCGCCTCGGGCCGGTTCTCCGGCGAAGACGCGGTCGGCGGCACCACGGGAGGGTTCGCCGGAGGCGGACCGACGGGCCCCGTCGCCGTGTGGCCGGCGGAGCTTGGGTGGTCCGTGGGGGGTGGGTGACCCGCGGGATGTGAGTGGCCCGTGAAGCCCGTGGGACCACCGGCGACCGCACCCCTGTATGCCCGTCGGGCCTCCCGAGCCTGCCGTTCGTGCAGTACCGCCGCCAGGTAGGCCGCCGGCGGAACACCTTCCGGCGCCGGAGCACCCGTACGAACCGCCACATCGGCGGCGAGCCGTTCCGCCATGCTCCAGCCGACGCGGGCATCGAGCTGCCCCATCCGCGTCAGGTACTGACGGACGGCGAGCCACAGATCATCGGGCACGGCGGACAGGTCGAGCCCGGAGAACCGTCCCGCCAGCCAGGGCGGAGGAGGCGGCACGAAACCCGCCGTCGACACGGGCACCCGTTCCCGCACGACGAGAGTCCCCGCGAACACATCACCGAGCCGCCGCCCCCGCGCCGACACCAGCGAGGCGATACAGGCGACGACGCCGAACGTCATGAGGATTTCGATCACCCCGATCAGCCCCCGCACCAGCGAGTGCCGGAACCGGATCGGCCCGCCGTCGTCCCGCACCACCCGCAGACCGCACGCCATCTTCCCGAGCGACCGTCCGTGGCTGAGCGTCTCCACCGTGATCGGCCCTCCCACGAGCACCAGGACGAAAGCCGCGATCGATATCGCTGTCTGCGCGGCCATGTCCAAGGATGCGGTGGAGACCATCAGAGCGACAGTCACCGCCACATAGACGGCCACGGCCACCGCCAGGTCGAGCAGAACGGCCAGTGCCCTGCTGGGCAGTCTCGCGGGGCGCAGCTCCAGCGCCACCGCCTCACCCGTCACCAGCTCACTCACGCCTGCCGCCCTTCCCCTGACCGACCCCGTCCCTGCCAGTCTGCCAAGCTGAGGACACACCGCGCCGCAGTACGACAAGCTGATCCACGATGAGCCGCCGACGACAGCCGAGGAGCAGGCACACCGAATGGACCTCGACGTCTTCGTCTCCGCCCACCGTGCGGAGTGGGACCGCCTGGACGCCCTGCTCAGGCGTCGGCGCCGACTGACCGGCGCCGAGACCGACGAGCTCGTCTCCCTCTACCAGCGCACAGCCACCCATCTCTCCCTGATCCGGTCCAGTGCGCCCGACCCGCAGCTGACCGGTCGGCTCAGCCAACTGGTGGCCCGCGCCCGCAGTGCCGTAACAGGAGCTCGTCGATCTTCCTGGCGTGATGTCGCCCGCTTCCTGACCCACCAGTTCCCTGCCGCCGTCTACCGGGCGCGCCACTGGTGGGTCCCCACGGCTCTCCTGTCGACCGCCGTCGCGGCGCTCCTGGGCTGGTGGATCGGCACCCACCCGGAGGTGCAGTCCACCATCGCGGCGCCCGGCGAACTGCGCGAGATGACCCGCCCCGGCGGCCAGTACGAGACGTACTACTCGAGCCATCCCGCGGCCTCCTTCGCCGCACAGGTCTGGACGAACAATGCCTGGGCGGCCGCACTCTGCCTGATCCTGGGCGTCTTCCTGGGCCTGCCAGTCCTCTGGATCCTGTTCCAGAACATGCTCAACCTCGGCGTCGGCTTCGGCCTGATGTCGTCGGCCGGCCGCCTCGACACCTTCCTCGGCCTCGTCCTGCCCCACGGCCTGCTGGAACTGACCGCGGTCTTCGTGGCCGCCGGCACCGGTCTGCGTCTCGGCTGGACCGTCATCGACCCGGGCCCACGCACTCGGCGCACCGCCCTCGCCGAGGAGGGACGAGCCGCCATCGGCATGGCGATCGGCCTCGCCCTGGTCCTGTTCCTCTCCGGCGCCATCGAAGGCTTCGTCACCCCGTCCGGCCTGCCCACCTGGGCCCGAATCACCATCGGAGTCGTCGCCGAGCTGGCCTTCCTTGCCTACGTCTACGTCTTGGGCGCCCGTGCGGTGCGCGCCGGTGACACGGGCGACGTGGAGGCGGCCGAACGCAGCGCCACCGTGCCGACGGCCGCCTGATGTGCGTCCGCCCCCGGTGAGCTGCTAGTGTCCTCTTCGTTCCCGCAAGATCCGTTGACACGGAGCGAGCGGGGAGGTAGTTTCGAACAGT
>NZ_BAABCQ010000161.1:0-17792 GCF_039539045.1 Streptomyces marokkonensis | reverse complement strand
CCCACGCCCCCCACGGCACCATCCCCGGCACGACAGAGCAGCAGGTGGCACCACATGACCGATGAGCAGTCCCACCCCACAGGGACCCTCACCGCCCTCCAGCGAGCCCGCATCGACTACGCGCGCCGCGACCTCGACTCCGCCCGCGCCGAAGACCTCGCGCAGCTGGAAGCTGCCGGCCTCATCCTCATGGTCGAGCGACTCCGCGGCCGACTCGGCGACGTGCTCGACCTCATCGACGAGGTGACAGCCCGCACTGCCGACCGACATCAGTAAAGCCACTTGTGGAGCCACACCAGACTGATCGTGGACGTCGTCGCGGGCCGGGGCAGCGGCTTCTCGCTGGAGGCGCCCGAGGGGGTCCGCTTCCTCATCCGCTCCCGCGTCATCGACGCGTAGCGCCCGCCTCGGGGCCACCGGCGCATCCTTGCCCTGCCACCCCCTCCCGCGCGCCGGCCGACCGCCGTCCACCGACCGACCGGCGTCCACCGACCGATCGGCGACCCGCCGACCGCTGCCTACGGCCTGAGACTGCCGACGATGTCCGCCGTCGCGGTCAGACCGCTGTTGATGGTCGGTGCGATGTTCGTACCGGCCAGATAGAAGCCCAGCAGCAGGCACACCAGCGCGTGCGAGATCTTCAGCCCGCCGTTGCGCAGGAAGATCACCGCCAGGACGGACAGCAGCAGCACCACAGAGATGGAAATAGCCATCGTCAACCTCCTCCGCCGCGTCCACTTCGCGGCGTTCGGCCGTAAGTGTGGCGTAGCGGAGGGTTCGTCCGGGCGGCTGACCTGTCCTCCGAACGAGTACTGTTTTGTCGGCTTCCTACGCGGCCCGGTGGGCGTCGAGGAAGGCCTCCAGGCCGGCGAGGTCGTCGGTGTTGAGATGGTCGACGCCGGCGGCGAGCAGTTCGGCCCATACGGCGTCCCGCGCGGGGCCCGCGACATCGGGCGTGGCCCAGAACCGGACCCGCTGCCCGCGGGAGTGCGCCGCGCCGACGATGGCCCGCAGCTTGCGCCGCTCGGCCGCCGGGAAGGCGCCCACGCCCCGCCAGGTGAAGTTGAGCGTCCAGTTGTCGCTGATCAGCGGGACGAAGGAGGCCGGTGCGGAGCTGCCGAGGTCGGTGAGGCGGCCGTCGTAGAAGGCCCGGCGCGTGCGCTGCGCCTCCATGGGTGCGCGGGCCGCCCGGTTCCCGGAGATCACCGCGGTGACCGCGCCGGGGAACACCCGGCCATGGGCGTAGGTGGTGAACAGGTGCCTGTAGCGGCGCAGATGGCGGTCGAGCTCGAGGTACGTCGACGATCCCTCGGTCTTGATGTCGATCAGGAGCTGCAGGGCGCGGCGGTCCCGCCGGTACACCCGGCCGTGTTGAGCGCGGACGCGGGCGGCGAGGGGGTCGAGGTAAAGGGACTCCAGGGTGCGGGCCGGGTCGAGGTCCTCGGGGTCGTGGGCGACGAGGAGTTGGCCGTCGACCAGGTAGATGTCGGCCTCGACGCTGCCGAAACGGTGGTCGAGGGCGTCGAGGAGGGGGCGGGGGTGCTCGTAGTCGTTGTGGGCGTGGGCGCGCCACAACGGGCGCGGCCCGTGCCTGCCTTCGCCCGCCAGTGCGGTGCCGGCGGGCAGTGCGACCGCGCCCGCGAGGGCGGCGCCGAGAGTGGTGAGGGCTCTGCGTCGGGTGGTGAGGGCCATGCTCTGCCTCCCTGGAAGTGCCGTACGGGACGCCTGTGAGTATGGGGTCCCGATACCTTCGGGGAGCAGATCCGTGCGGGGAGTTGGCCGGACCGCCGCCGGTCGTTCATGTCGTCCCACGGCGGTGCGGTCGATGCCCGCCCCTGGTGGGACGGGCATCGACCGGACAGGACGGACGGACGTCAGGGTGCGCGGAGGTCGACCAGTTCGGCCAGCGCCTCCCGGTGGGTGCCCGCCACGCCGTAGGCGATCGAGTCGGCCTTGGCACGCTTGAGGTACAGGTGGACCGGGTGCTCCCACGTCATGCCGATACCGCCGTGCAGTTGCAGCGCCTCCTCGGCGGCGTGGACGGCGACCTGGCCCGCGTACGCCTGGGCCACGGCGACGGCCACATCGGTGTCCTCGCCGGTCGACAGCGCGTCTGCCGCGTTGCGGGCGGCGGCGCGCAGGCCCGCGACCTGAAGCCACAGCCCGGCGAGCCGGTGCTTGAGTGCCTGGAATCCGCCGACCTGGCGGTTGAACTGCCTGCGCTCCTTGAGGTAGCGGACCGTATCGGTCAGCAGCCGGTCGGCGAGGCCCAGTTGCTCGGAGGCGAGCAGACCGGCACCGGCCCGCAGGGCACGCCGTACGGCGAGTCCGGCGTCGCCGAGCCGCCGCCCGGACGCGCCGTCGAGGGTTACGCGCGCCACCGGCCGGGTCGGGTCCAGGGACACCTGCGGAGTGACGGTCACGTCGGCGGCGTGGACCGCGTACAGTCCCCCGTCGTTCGCGGGCACCAGCAGCATGTCGGCGACGGCGGCGTCGGCGATGCCGGTCAGCTCCCCGTGCAGGCGCCCTTCTTCGAGCCGTACGTGCGGGACGGCGCCGTTCGGTGCGACGTGCAGGCCGACGGCGAGTGCGGCGATGGTCGTCGCGGACGCCAGTTCGGTGAGCAGGTCGTCGGCTTCGCAGGCCAGCAGCGCCTCGGTGGCGACGACGGCGCTCGTCAGGTAGGGCACCGGCGCGACCGCGCGGCCGAGCTCCTCCAGGACCACCGCGGTCTCCCGGTGGGTGGCGCCCTGGCCGCCCAGCTCCTCGGGGATCAGCAGGCCCGCGAGGCCCATCGAGTCGGAGAGCGCCTTCCACAGCGACACGTCGTGCGGGGCGGCCGACTCGGTGCGGGTGATGACGCCCGCCGGGTTGCAGTGGTCGGTGAGCAGGTCCCGGACGGCGGCGCGCAGCGCCTCTTCCTCCTCCGAGTGGAGAAGGCCGGGTTCCGACTGTGCGCTCATCGGGCGAGGTCCTTCCATGCGACGTCCTTGTCGGTGCGCGGTTCGGCGGGCAGGCCCAGGACGCGCTCGGCGACGATGTTCAGCAGGACCTCGCTGGTCCCGCCCTCGATGCTGTTGCCCTTGGAGCGCAGGTAGCGGTACCCGGCGTCGCGGCCGGTGAAGTCCACGTGGTCGGGGCGGCGCATGGCCCAGTCCTCGTACAGCAGGCCCTCCTCGCCGAGGAGTTCGACCTCCAGGCCGCTGATCTCCTGGTTGAGGCGGGCGAAGTTCAGCTTCATGCCGGCACCCTCGGGGCCCGGCTGGCCGGCCACCAGCTGCTGGCGCAGGCGTACGCCGGTGAGGCGGGCGACCTCGGCCTCGACCCACAGGCCCAGCAGTCGCTGGTGCAGGTCGTGGGTGCGCAGGTCGGGGCGTTCCCGCCAGGTCGCGGCGACCTTGCCGATCATGCCGCCCTCGCGGGGGATCGCGGTACCGCCGATGGCGACGCGCTCGTTGTTCAGCGTGGTCTGCGCGACCCGCCAGCCGTCGCCGGTCCCGCCCAGGCGGCGGGAGTCGGGGATGCGGACGTCGCTGAGGAACACCTCGTTGAACTCGGCCTCGCCGGTGATCTGGCGCAGCGGCCGGACCTCGACACCGGGATCGGTCATGTCACACACGAAGTAGGTGATGCCCCGGTGCTTGGGCACGTCCGGGTCGGTACGGGCGATGAGGATCGCCCAGCGGGCGAGGTGCGCGCTGGACGTCCACACCTTCTGCCCGTTGACCACCCAGTCCTCGCCCTCACGGACCGCCCGGGTGCCGAGCGCGGCCAGGTCGGAGCCGGCGCCCGGCTCGCTGAAGAGCTGGCACCAGACCTCCTCGCCGGTCCACAGCGGGCGCAGAAGGCTCTGCTTCTGCTCCTCGGTGCCGTACTGGAGGATGGTCGGGGCGGCCATGCCGAGGCCGATGCCGATGCGCCGCGGGTCGTTGTCGGGGGCGCCCGCGGCCGCCAGTTCGGCGTCCACGACGGCCTGGAGGGAGCGGGGTGCGGCGAGTCCGCCGAGGCCCTCGGGGTAGTGCACCCAGGCCAGTCCGGCGTCGAAGCGGGCCCGGAGGAAGTCCAGGCGTTCGGTGGTGGCCGGTGGATGCGCGGCCAGCAGCTCCTTGGTACGGCGGCGCAGTTCCGCTGCGTCGGTCATGCGGCGGCTCCCTTCTCCTGCTGTTCCGGTACGACGGCCACCCGGCCGGTCGTCCGGCCGTCGGCGACGCGCTGCACGGCGTCCGCGGCCCCGGTGAGCGGTACCCGCTCACTCACCAGCGGCTTGACGGCGCCCCGTGCGGCCAGCTCGGTGAGCTGTTCGTGGCAGTGCTGGACCAGCTTCGGGTTCTTGGTGTTGTACAGGCCCCAGTGCAGGCCGAGGATCGCGTAGTTCTTCACCAGGGCGTGGTTCAGCGCGGGGCTGGGGATCGTGCCGCTCGCGAAGCCGACGACGACGATGCGGCCCTCGAAGGCGACGGCCTTGGCGGACTGGGCGTAGGCCTGGCCGCCCACCGGGTCGTAGATCACGTCGGCGCCCCGACCGCCGGTGGCCTCCTTCACGGCGGCGATGACATCCTCGCCGTGCCGGTCGACTACCACGTCGCAGCCCAGTTCGCGGGCGACGGCCGCTTTCTCGGTGCCGCCGACGACGCCGATGACGGTGGCACCGGCGGCCTTGCCGAGCTGCACGGCCGCGCTGCCGACCCCTCCGGCGGCGGCGTGCACGAGCAGGGTCTCGCCGGCCTCCAGCCGGGCCCGGCGGTGCAGGCCGAACCAGCCGGTCTGGTAGCCGATGTGCAGGGCGGCGGCCTCGGCGTCGTCCAGGGCGTCCGGTGCGGACAGCAGGGCGCGGGAGTCCGCGACGGCGTACTGGGCGAAGCCGCCGTGCGGCAGCGCGGGGTTGGCGAGGACCCGGCGCCCGTCCTCGGTCTCGCCGCAGATCTCCACGCCCGGTGTGAAGGGCAGCGGCGGCCTGACCTGGTACTGGCCCCGGCACATCAGCGCGTCGGGGAAGTTGATGTTCGCGGCGCGGACCCTCAGCAGGACCTGGCCGTCGCCGGGCGTCGGCGGTGCCACGTCCGCGAGACGCATCACCTCGCCCGGCTCGCCGTTCTCGTGCACCTGCCATGCCTGCATGCGTGGCCTCCACCGACTGCGTCGTCCGACCGGGTCTCCCGCATACTAAGCGGTCGCTTGCCAATCGGGGAACAGGTTGCGAGGAGTCACCCCTGCGTGGGCCGCGCTCGTACGTGCATCCGCTCCCCCTGCGGGCCGAACAGGCTGAGAAACTCCGCCGGCCCTTCCCCCGTCGACCCGAACCAGTGCGGCACCCGGGTGTCGAACTCCGCGGCCTCCCCCGCCGACAGCACCACGTCGTGGTTGCCGAGCACGAGCCGCAGCCTGCCGGACAGGACGTAGAGCCACTCGTACCCCTCGTGGGTCCGCGGGTCCGGTTCCTCCTTCCGTGAGGGCTCCAGCACCTTGAACGCCTGGAGCCCGCCCGGCTGGCGGGTGAGGGGCCAGTGGGTGCGACCGTGGCGCACGATGGGCTTGCCACGCACCCGGGGATCGCCGACCCGCGGGGCGCCGACCAGCTCGTCCAGCGGCACCTGGTGGGCCTGGGCGATCGGCAGCAGCAGTTCGAGGCTCGGCTTGCGCAGCCCCGACTCCAGCCGCGACAGAGTGCTCACCGATATGCCGGTCGTCTCGGACAGCGCGGCCAGCGTCACCTCCCGCTCCTTGCGCACCTGGCGGAGCCTCGGGCCCACGCCCGCGAGGACATCGTCTGCAGTCGTCATGCACATATTGCAGAACCGGCAAACACATTTGTCAATCCCGCGGTGTCCGAGCGACCTTCTACGTGGAGGTGGTCACCGTGACCCAGAACAAGGACCTGACCGAGAAGTACGACGTGGCCGTCGTCGGCGGCGGTGCGGCCGGACTCTCCGCCGCACTCGTCCTGGGCCGCTCGCGGCTGCGCACCCTGGTCGTCGACGCCGGCGAGCCGCGCAACGCGCCCTCGGCCCACATGCAGGGCTATCTGACCCGGGACGGCATGTCGCCCGCCGAGTTCCTGGAGCTCGGCCGCGAGGAGATCGCGCGGTACGACGTGGAGCTGGTCCGCGACCGGGCGGTGGACGTGTCCCGGAGCGAGGGGGCGGGCGAGGACATCACCGTGGAGTTGGCCGGCGGGCGCGCCGTCCGTGCTCGCCGACTGGTCGTCACCACCGGCCTCGAGGACGAGCTGCCGACGGTGCCCGGCGTCACCGAGCGGTTCGGCCGGGACGTGCTGCACTGCCCGTTCTGCCACGGCTGGGAGGTGCGCGACGAGCGCTTCGGCGTTCTCGCCGCCGGCCCGCTCAGCGTGCACCAGGCGCTGATGGTGTCCGGCTGGTCGGACGACGTGACGCTCTTCCTGCACACGGTCCCGGAGGAGGAGCTGTCCGACGACGACCTGCGCCGGCTCGCCGCGGCCGGGGTCGAGGTGGTGCCCGGCGAGGTCGCCGGGCTGCGGGTCGAGGACGACCGGCTCACCGGGGTCCGGCTGACGGACGGCACGGAGCACGACCGCTCGGTGATGTTCGTCGCTCCCCAGGCCGTACCGCAGACCGGGCTGATGGAGCGGCTCGGTGCCGAACTGCGGGAGACCCCGTTCGGCGCCTATCCCGTGGTGGACCCGACCGGCCGGACCACCGTGCCCGGCGTGTGGACCGCCGGCAACGCCATGGGGTTCGGCGAGCAGGTCGTCCACGCGGCCAGCGGCGGCTACCGCGCGGCGTCGGCGATCGTCGGCGACCTGATCATGTCGGACCTGGACGCATGACAGTGCACCTTCACCCTCGCCTTCGCCGGCCGGGGGCCCGAAGCCGGCCGGGGCTGTCCCGGCCGGGCTCGAGGTGTTGTTCCTTCCCGTGTGCCGGCGGGAAGCCGTCAGCGCACGTAGATGTTGGGCTGCGGCGGGCGGGTCATGCCGGCGCCGAGGAAGTAGCTGGGGTGGGGCGGCTGGTTGTAGGCGGTGTTCTGCCAGGCCAGGGCGACGCGGTATTGGGCGTCGTGGGCCAGGGTGTGCAGTTTGGTGGTCGTCGGGGTGGACGTGGCGTAGATGCGCAGGGCGTTGTTGCCGGAGTGGCGCCAGATGACTTCCTCGCGCCAGTCGCCGAACAGATCGCCCGAGAGCACCGGGGTGGACTTGGTGCCGTTGCTGGAGGCGACGCCGCTGCCGGTGAGCAGCCGGGTGTCGCCGCCGGTGCCGTACTTGTCGATCCGGGTGTCGTTCAGCAGTTCGCGCACCGGGTCGGCGTCCCACCAGGCGAGGAAGTTCGCCGAGGACGGGTTGCGGCCGACGTTGCCGCCAAGGGTGTTGCGCAGGTTACTCATGTTCGGTCCGGAACCCCACAACTCGGCGCCTGGGTTACCGGCGTGGATGTCACCGGCCACGCCGCGGCCCGGCCCCTCGGAGCCGCTGGTGGGGGTGCGGTGGATGACCTGCCCGGTGCGGGCGTCGTGCAGGTCGGAGCCGGGCTGATCGCCCGACTCGTGGATACTGAAGACCTCCAGGCCGGTGCGGTCGGGCGCGAAGTCGCCGACGTGCAGGGCGTCGCCGTGACCGAAGCCCGTGGTGTGCATCAGCCGGCCGTTGTCGTCGATGGTCGCGGAGCCGTAGACGATTTCCTGGCGGCCGTCGGCGTCGACGTCGGCGACGGACAGCTGGTGGTTGCCCTGGCCGTACGCGGCGCCGTTGCCGGAGGAGTTGGAGTCGAACGTCCAGCGTTTGACGAGCCGGCCGTCGCGGAAGTCCCAGGCGGCGATCACAGCGCGGGTGTAATAGCCACGGGCCATGACCAGGGACGGGCGCCGACCGTCGAGGTAGGCGGTACCGGCCAGGAAGCGGTCCACGCGATTGCCGTAGTCGTCGCCCCAGGAGGAGACGTTGCCCCGCGGCGGATCGTAGTTGACCGTGGACATCGCGGCGCCGGTCAGACCGTTGAACATGGTCAGGTACTCGGGTCCGGCCAGGATGTAACCGCCGGCATTGCGGTGGTCGGCACCCGCGTCGCCGATGACCGTGCCCTGGCCGTCGCGCGTGGCGTCCGCCGTCTTCAGGGCCACCTCCGCCCGGCCGTCGCCGTCGTAGTCGTACACCTGGAACTGCGTGTAGTGCGCCCCGGCCCGGATGTTGCGGCCCAGGTCGATACGCCACAGCCGCTGGCCGCTGAGCCGGTAGGCGTCGATGTAGACGTTTCCGGTCACACCGGACTGCGAGTTGTCCTTCGCGTTGCCCGGATCCCACTTGACGATCAGCTCGTACTGCCCGTCGCCGTCCACGTCACCCGGGCTCGCCTCCACCGGCGTGTAACCCGAGCCGGGCGAAGACAGCGGCACGTCGAGGTAGTTGCCGCCGGTGAAACGCAGCGAGGACTCCGAAACCTGCTGCTCCGTGCCGTCCACCACCGCGCGCACGGTGTAGGAGGCATTGGAAGGGGCGCCGCTGTCCAGGTAGTTGGTGGAGTCGGTGACCGGTGAGCCGTTCACCTTCGCGCCGTCGCGGTACACGTTGAACGCCGTGTCGTAGCCCTCGGTGCCCAGCAGCCGCCAGGACACCAGATTGCCCGAGCCCGAGCGCACCGAGACCAGGCCCCGGTTCAGCTCCTCCATCTGCAAGGCGTCACCGACCGGCGGATCGGGATCCGGGCTGGTGCCGCCGTCGACCTTGACCAGCCGCCACTGCTGGTTGAAGCCGTCGACGTCGTCGTACTGCGAGATCCGGGCACCGTCTCCTGCCGACCGCTCCCAGACGTCCAGAGCCTTGCCACTGTTGCGGTTGATCAGCTGCACATACTGGCTGTCGATGTCGACCACGCTGAACTGCTGGTTGACGGCGTTGTTGTCCGTCCACTGCACCACGTTCGCGCCGTTGGCAGTGGACCGCCCCTCGACGTCGAGCACCTTGCCACTGTGCCGGGCCCTGATCCGGTAGTATCCGTTGCCCGAATCGACGAACTGGAACTGCTGGTTGGCGACGGTTCCAGGGGCCCACTGGACGACCCTTGCGCCATTGGCGGTGGAACCTTCGAAGATGTCGACGGCCTTGCCACTGTGGCGTGAGACCAGCTGGTAGTAGGCGGACGTGTCGATCACGGCTGCGCTCGCGCTGGACACGGGCAGCGCGACAAGCGAGACGGCGGCCAGTAACACCGCCAGCAGATACGTGAGCGGTCCTCGGGATCTTCGCGAACTCCGGACGGACATGGGCGGCTCCTTCAGGGGGCGGGTACGTGCTTGCTCGCGCGCTTCCCGACGCATTGAATGAAACGATTCACTCAGGTCGGGCGCGAGAGAAGCCTGTTTCGGGATGGATGGGAGCGCTCCCATTGAGGCTAGAGGCGGGCCGCCGGGCACGGCAAGACGCGTGCAGGGACTGAATGTGGCAATTTGTTTGATCAAGTGGATTTCTGACGTAAGGAACGTAAGGATGTGTCGGTCGCCCTGGATGCGACCGATTCACGGCGGTGCGTCGACTGCTCTCGCTCCGAGGAGTGCGGGTGCTCAGCGGCGGCGAAGTGCCCGGGTAGCCCGGCGTCCGCCCCGCAGACCGACCGGGCGAGGCGCGCGGGTGTGGTCCCGGCCTCCGCGGTGCACTCTGACTGCATGCTGCTTGCCCGGTTGGCCCAGGTGTCCCAGGAGATCGCCGCCACATCGGCGCGGTCCCGGAAGACCGCCCTGCTCGCGGAACTGTTCCGGGAGGCGGAGGCGGCGGACGTGCCGGTCGTCATCCCGTATCTGGCGGGCCGGCTCCCGCAGGGCCGGATCGGCGTCGGCTGGAAGGTGCTGAGCCGCCCGGTCCCACCGGCCGCCGGACCGACCCTGACCGTGCGCGAGGTGGACGCGCGGCTCACCCGGCTCGGCGCGGTGTCCGGCGCCGGTTCGCAGACCGAGCGGACACGGCTGGTCGGCGAGCTGATGGGCGCGGCCACCGAGGACGAGCAGCGCTTCCTGGTCGGGCTGCTCACCGGAGAGGTCCGGCAGGGCGCCCTGGAAGCGGCCGCCGTGGAGGGCCTGGCCTCGGCGACCGACGCGCCCCCGGCGGACGTACGGCGGGCGGTGATGCTCGCGGGCTCGCTGCAGACGGTGGCCGAGGCCCTGCTGGCCGACGGACCCGGCGCCCTGGACCGGTTCCGGCTCACCGTCGGCCGCCCGGTCCTGCCGATGCTGGCGCACAGCGCCTCCTCGGTCGCCGAGGCGGTCGGCAGACTGGGCGCCTCGGCCGTCGAGGAGAAGCTCGACGGCATCCGCGTCCAGGTGCACCGCGACGGCGGCACCGTACGGCTCTACACCCGCACCCTGGACGACATCACCGACCGGCTCCCCGAGGTCACCGCGGCGGCGCTCGAACTGCCCGGTGAGCGGTTCGTCCTGGACGGCGAGGTGATCTCGTTCGACGAGAGCGGACGCCCCCGCTCCTTCCAGGAGACCGCCGGACGGGTCGGCTCGCGCACGGACGTGGCCTCCGCCGCGCGGACGGTCCCCGTCTCCGTCGTGTTCTTCGACGCGCTGTCCGTCGACGGCCACGACCTGCTCGACCTGCCGCTGACCGAGCGGCACGCGGAGCTGGCCCGGCTGGTCCCCGAGCCGGCACGGGTACGGCGCACGCTGGTGCGCGGGTCCGAGGAGACGACGGCCGCCGAGGAGTTCCTCGCCGAGACACTGGGGCGCGGGCACGAGGGCGTCGTGGTCAAGGGGATCGACGCCGCCTACAGCGCGGGCCGGCGCGGCGCCTCCTGGCTGAAGGTCAAGCCCGTCCACACCCTCGACCTGGTCGTCCTGGCCGCCGAGTGGGGCCACGGCCGCCGCACCGGAAAGCTCTCCAACCTCCACCTCGGCGCCCGCGCCGCCGACGGCTCCTTCGCCATGCTGGGCAAGACGTTCAAGGGCATGACCGACGCGCTGCTGGCCTGGCAGACCGAACGCCTGAAGCGGCTGGCCGTCGAGGAGCACGGCTGGGGAGTGACCGTACGCCCCGAACTCGTCGTCGAGATCGCCTACGACGGCCTCCAGCGCTCCACGCGGTACCCGCCCGGCGTCACCCTCCGCTTCGCCCGCGTGGTCCGCTACCGCGAGGACAAGCGCCCCGAGGACGCGGACACGGTGGACACCCTGCTCGCCACCCACCCCGGAGCGGCCCCGTGAGGCGCAGCGCGGGCCTGCTGCTGTATCGGCGCGGACCCGGCCAGGATCTCCAGGTGCTGCTCGGGCACATGGGCGGCCCCTACCACGCCCGCCGGGGCGCCGGGGCGTGGACCGTCCCGAAGGGCGAGTACGACCCCGCCGAGCCTGCCCGGGAGGCGGCCCGGCGCGAGTTCGAGGAGGAACTGGGGCTGCCGCCGCCCGAGGGCGTGGCCGTACCGCTCGGGGAGGTCCGGCAGGCGGGCGGGAAGGTGGTCACGGTGTGGGCCGTCGAGGCCGGCCTCGATCCGGCGGCGGTCGTCCCCGGCACGTTCCGCATGGAGTGGCCGCCGAGGTCGGGGCGGACCGAGGAGTTCCCCGAGCTGGACCGGGTGGCCTGGTTTCCGGTGGACCGGGCGCGCGAGGTGATCGTGAAGGCGCAGGCCGCGTTTCTCGACCGGCTGGCTGAGCACTCGCACGGACGAGAAGCGACGAGAACCGACGACGAAGAAGCGACGAGCAACGACGAGTGGCGGGACGTGACGAGTGGCGGGACGTGACGATTGGCGCACCTACGGACGCGCACGCACGCACCGACACGCGCGTACGGACGTGCGCGTCCGACACGCAGGCGCATGGGGCGCGCACCTACCGACACGGGCGCGCACGACGGACCAGGCCCCGTCCGCGTTGCGGCTCCCCACGCCGCGCGCCAAGGTCGAAGCACGAATCCGCACCCAGGGAGGTCGGCCATGCCCATCGCGACGGTGAACCCGGCGAACGGCGAGACGCTCAGGACGTACGAGGCCATGGGCGAGGAGGAGATCGAGCGCCGGCTCCAGCTCGCGGAGGCCACGTTCCGCACCTACCGGACGACGGGGTTCTACGAACGGGCCGGGCTCATGCGCCGGGCCGCCGATCTTCTGGAGGCGGATCAGAAGGAGATCGGGAAGGTCATCACCACGGAGATGGGCAAGCCGGTCAAGCAGGCCCGCGCGGAGGCCGCCAAGTGCGCCACGGCGATGCGCTGGTACGCCGACCACGCGGCCGAGCTGCTGGCCGACGAGGAGCCCGCCGAGGCCGACGTGAAGGACTCCGGCGCCTCCCGAGCGCTCGTCCGCTACCGGCCGCTCGGGCCGGTGCTCGCGGTGATGCCGTGGAACTTCCCGCTCTGGCAGGTGATCCGGTTCGCGGCGCCCGCGCTGATGGCCGGCAACGTGGGACTGCTCAAGCACGCCTCCAACGTGCCGCAGACCGCCCTGTACCTGGAGGACCTGTTCCACCGGGCGGGCTTTGCCGAGGGCTGCTTCCAGACCCTGCTCATCGGCTCCGCAGCGGTCGACGACATCCTGCGCGACGAGCGCGTGCGGGCCGCGACGCTCACCGGCAGCGAGCCCGCCGGCCGCGCGGTCGCCTCCACCGCCGGAGAGATGATCAAGAAGACCGTGCTGGAGCTGGGCGGCAGCGACCCGTTCGTCGTCATGCCGTCCGCCGACGTCGACCGGGCCGCCCAGGTGGCGGTGACCGCGCGCACGCAGAACGCCGGGCAGTCCTGCATCGCCGCCAAACGGTTCATCGTGCACACGGACGTGTACGACGCCTTCGTCACGCGCTTCACCGAGGGCATGAAGGCGCTGACGGTCGGCGACCCGATGGACGAGGGGACCGAGGTCGGCCCGCTCTCCAGCGAGCAGGGCGTGAACGACCTCGTGGAGCTGGTCGACGACGCGGTGCGCGGCGGCGCGAGCGTGCTGTGCGGAGGCGAGCGCCCGGGCGGGCCCGGCTGGTACTACCCGCCGACCGTGCTGGCCGACGTGACCCGCGAGATGCGCATCCATCGCGAGGAGGCCTTCGGCCCGGTCGCCACGCTGTACCGGGCGGCCGACCTGGACGAGGCGGTACTGATCGCCAACGACACCGACTTCGGGCTCAGTTCCAACGTGTGGACCCGCGACGACACCGACGTGGACCGCTTCGTACGGGACCTGGAGGCGGGCGGCGTGTACGTCAACGGGATGACGGCCTCCCATCCGGCGTTTCCGTTCGGCGGGGTCAAGCGGTCGGGCTACGGGCGTGAGCTGTCCGGGCACGGAATCCGGGAGTTCTGCAACATCACCACCGTATGGCACGGAGCGTGAGCCTTCCGCGACTACGATCCCCTTTGTGAACCGCGAAGTGACCCTGCCTCTGATCGTCGACGACCACGGCACTTTGCAGGTCGCCGCGTCCGACGTGAGCAAACTCCTGCGTACGGTGGGCGGGCGATGGCTGCGGCTGGTGGAGGCCGGCGAGGAGAGTCTGGACGAGGACACGGTCGCCGCCCTCACCATCGAGCTCGCCAAGCTGGCCGACCGGATCGACGTGGCGTGCATCGCCCACAGCAGTGGCCGGTCCTCCTGACGACGCTCCTTACCGCCGGACGGCCGTCCCCCGCCCGCACCACCCGCTCCCCGAGACGGAGTAGCCCGGCGAGAGATCGCCGCCCCGGTGAGTGATCGTGGGTGAGCACCCCGAGAAGGTGCACCACTTTCCGGCCGGGGGGCGAGAGCCTTCCGCGAGGCGAAAGCAGGCACGGTTCATGGCGACTTTGTGCAGACCTTCGGTGTCCGTTCCAGAGCACGTGATCACGATGGAGGAGACGCTGGAGCTGGCGCGCCTGCGCCACACCGACCATCCCCAACTGCCGCTGGCCCTCCGGCTGATAGAGAACACCGGGGTACGCACCCGGCACATCGTGCAGCCCATCGAGGAGACCCTGAAGCACCCCGGCTTCGAGGACCGCAACCGGATCTACGAGCGGGAGGCGAAGGCCCGCGTCCCGGCGGTGGTCCAGCGGGCCCTGGACGACGCGGAACTGCTCACCACCGACATCGACGTGATCGTCTACGTCTCGTGCACGGGCTTCATGATGCCCTCGCTCACGGCGTGGCTGATCAACGACATGGGCTTCGACAGCACCACGCGGCAGCTCCCCATCGCCCAGCTGGGGTGCGCGGCCGGCGGGGCGGCGATCAACCGGGCCCACGACTTCTGCACCGCTTATCCCGACGCCAACGCGCTGATCGTGGCCTGCGAGTTCTGCTCGTTGTGCTACCAGCCCACCGACATCGGTGTGGGCTCCCTGCTCTCCAACGGCCTCTTCGGCGACGGCATCGCCGCCGCGGTGGTCCGCGGACAGGGCGGCACCGGTGTCCGGCTGGAGCGCAACGGCTCCTACCTGATCCCGAAGACCGAAGAGTGGATCATGTACGACGTGAAGGCGACCGGCTTCCATTTCCTGCTGGACAAGCGGGTGCCGGCCACCATGGAGCCGCTCGCACCGGCCCTGCGGGACCTTGCGGAGACCCACGGCTGGGACGCCTCCGACCTGGACTTCTACATCGTCCACGCCGGCGGGCCCCGGATCCTGGACGACCTCAGCACGTTCCTGCACGTCGACCGGCACGCGTTCCGGTTCAGCCGGGCCACGCTCACCGAGTACGGCAACATCGCCAGCGCCGTCGTCCTGGACGCGCTGCGCAGGCTCTTCGACGAAGGCGGCGTCCAGGACCGGGCACGCGGGCTGCTGGCCGGTTTCGGTCCCGGCATCACCGCGGAGATGTCCCTGGGCCGCTGGCAGACCGCGGACGAGACGCGAGGCGTGAGGCAAGCGTGAGTGAAGAGACGATCGACCGGGCGGAGACCGCTCCGCCCGTCCGGGAGTGGCCGGCCCTCGACCTGCCCGGCACCGACTTCGACCCCGTCCTGACCGAGCTGATGCGCGACGGTCCCGTCACCCGTGTCTCGCTGCCCAACGGCGAGGGCTGGGCCTGGCTGGTGACCCGCCACGACGACGTCCGCCTGGTCACCAACGACCCCCGGTTCGGCCGCGAGGCCGTCATGGACCGGCAGGTCACCCGGCTCGCCCCGCACTTCATCCCGGCCCGTGGCGCGGTCGGCTTCCTCGACCCGCCCGACCACACCCGGCTGCGCCGCTCGGTGGCCGCCGCGTTCACGGCCCGGGGCGTGGAGCGCGTGCGCGAGCGGTCCCGGGGCATGCTCGACGAACTCGTCGACGCCATGCTGAAGGCAGGCCCGCCCGCCGACCTCACCGCGGCCGTGCTGAGCCCCTTCCCCATCGCGGTGATCTGCGAGCTGATGGGCGTCCCGGCCACCGACCGGCACAGCATGCACACGTGGACCCAGCTGATCCTGTCCTCGTCGCACGGCGCGGAGGTCAGCGAGAAGGCCAAGCAGGAGATGAGCGCCTACTTCGCCGACCTCGTCGGGCTCCGGTCCGACAGCACCGGTGAGGACGTCACCTCGCTCCTCGGCGCCGCCGTGGGCCGGGGGGAGATCACGTCGGAGGAGGCGGTCGGGCTCGCCGTCCTGCTGCAGATCGGCGGCGAGGCGGTCACCAACAACAGCGGACAGATGTTCTACCTGCTGCTGACCCGCCCCGAACTCGCCGAACGCCTGCGTTCCGAACCGGAGATCCGTCCCCGGGCCATCGACGAACTGCTGCGCTGGATTCCCCATCGCAACGCGGTGGGGCTGTCCCGGATCGCCCTGGAGGACGTGGAGATCAAAGGGGTGCGGATCCGGGCGGGTGACGCGGTCTACGTGTCGTACCTGGCCGCCAACCGCGATCCGGAGGTCTTCCCCGACCCGGACACGATCGACTTCACCCGCGGCCCCAATCCCCATGTGTCCTTCGGCTTCGGCCCGCACTACTGCCCCGGCGGCATGCTCGCCCGGCTGGAGTCCGAGCTGCTCGTCGACGCGGTCCTGGACCGGGTGCCCGGCCTGAGGCTCGCGGTGCCGCCCGAGGGCGTGCCCTTCAAGAAGGGCGCGCTGATCCGCGGGCCCGAGGCCCTGCCCGTGACGTGGTGAACGCCCGATGACGACGGAGGGACTGCTCGTGCCACCGGGTCACGGCCGGGTCGTCGAGGCACCGGCCCAGCACGTGACCTTCAAGGTGACCGGTTCGCATTCGCGCATGGCCTCCACCTTCGAGGTCGTCGTGCCGCCGGGCTTCGACGTCGGCGCCCACGTGCACACCCGCAGCGAGGAGCTGTTCTACGTGCTGGAGGGCGAACTGGACGTGCTCGCCTTCGAGCCGCGCGTGCGTACGCCCGACAACTGGCAGAAGTGGGAGTCGAGTACCGGCAACCGGATGGTGCGCGCCACCCCGGGCACGGTCATCGTCGTGCCGCCCGGCTGCCCGCACGCCTTCGCGAACCCGACGGGCGAGCCGGCCAAGATGTTCTTCCAGGCCGGACCGCCTCCGGACCACGAACGCTACTTCGAGGAACTGCTGGAGATCCTGTCGGACGGGGGCCCGCCGGACCACGAGGCCATCGAGGCGTTGAGGGGCAAGTACGACATCGAGCAGCTGACGCCGCTCAGGCATCGTTAACGAATCGGCATCCCCGCCAGCGTCCGGGCGATCACCAGCCGCTGGATCTCACTCGTGCCCTCGAAGATCGTGTAGATCGCGGAGTCGCGGTGCATCCGTTCCACCGGGTACTCGCGCGTGTACCCGTTGCCGCCCAGGATCTGGATCGCCTGGGCGGTCACCTTCTTCGCCGTCTCACTCGCGAACAGCTTCGACATCGAGCCCTCGGCCGCCGTGAACGGCTTGCCGTTGACCGCCATCCACGAGGCCCGCCACACCAGCAGCCGCGCCGCGTCGATCGAGGTGCGCATGTCCGCGAGCTGGAAGGCGACGCCCTGGTTGTCGATGATCGGGCGGCCGAACTGCTCGCGGGTCTGGGCGTACTCGAGGGCGACCTCGTACGCGGCCCGGGCGGTGCCTACCGCCATGGCGCCGACCGCCGGGCGCGAGGCCTCGAAGGTGGCCATCGCCGCGTTCTTCACACGCTCTCCGCCCTTCTTCGCCTTCTCCCGGGCGCGGGCCAGGCGCGCGTCCAGTTTCTCCTTCCCGCCGAGCAGGCAGGAACCGGGGACGCGCACGTTGTCGAGGACGACCTCGGCGGTGTGCGAGGCACGGATGCCGTGTTTCTTGAACTTCTGGCCCTGGGACAGCCCCGGGGTGTCCGGCGGCACGATGAAGGAGGCGTGGCCCTTGGAGCCGAGGTCCGGGTCGACGACCGCGACGACGACGTGGACGTTGGCGATGCCGCCGTTGGTCGCCCAGGTCTTGGTGCCGTTGAGCACCCACTCGTCCTTGGCCTGGTCGTACACGGCACGCGTGCGCATGGAGGCCACGTCGGAGCCGGCGTCGGGCTCGGAGGAGCAGAAGGCGGCGACCTTGACGTCGTCGGCGTCGCCGTACATCTGGGGGATCCAGGTGCCGATCTGCTCATCGGTGCCGTTGGCGAGGACACCGACCGCGGCGAGGCCGGTGCCGACTATGGACAGCGCGATGCCGGCGTCACCCCAGAACAGCTCCTCCATCGCCATGGGGATGCCGAGGCCGGTGGGGTCGAAGTACTGCTGGGCGTAGAAGTCCAGGGAATAGATGCCAACCTTGGCGGCCTCCTGGATGACCGGCCAGGGAGTCTCCTCACGCTCGTCCCATTCGGCGGCGGCGGGACGGATGACGTCGGCGGCGAAGCCGTGCAGCCAGTCCCGGACCTCCTTCTGTTCGTCGTTGAGCTCCATGGTGAACCCGGCCATGTCCCCTCCAGTGACGCACGTGCATG
>NZ_BAABCQ010000160.1:0-17865 GCF_039539045.1 Streptomyces marokkonensis | reverse complement strand
TTTCCGCTTCGCGTAGATCTGCTTGTTCCATCGAAGCGTTGTCTATCTGCGTCCCCTCCATCTGTGCTCCGGAAACTCGCCTTCTCCAGCGATACGTTGTGAAGCCTCGCGTCAGCGAGCGAGGCTCCGTCAAAGTTCACCCTCGACAGGTTGCACGTCGCCAGAGTTACCTTCTCGAGGAACGCCTGGTTCAGCCGCGCCGATTCGAGGTTGCAGTCGATGAATGTCGCTTCGCGTAGGTCAGCCTCTGACAGGTCGAAACCCTGCAACCGGCCGCCCTCGATGTGTACTCCGTGCAGAGTCACGTCGCGCAGATCAACGCGGTGAGGCTCGTCCCGGCCCGGGCGACGGCAGAGGACCTCGAAGGCCACTACTCCGTCTCGGGTGGGTGGATTCGAGACAGTGAGAATGCCGTGCTTGCCGTCAACCTCAACCAGTTGGGTGTCGTCCTGACGCTCACAGCGGCTGCGCACGAACGAGGCAAGAACCTCGACTACCGTCCCATGGTCCTTCTCGGAATCCTTCATGATCCGTTCGAGGGCATAGATGCCGCCGAGCCGCTCAGTTTCGCTGTCGGAGCCAAGCAGCTTGATTGCCTCCACATACCGCTCCGTGACATGGCCTTCACGCGCGAGTTCGGCCTGTTCCCGGTCCTTATCGCGCGTGTGCTGAAGGTTCAGATGCGTGTACATCAAGCCGAGGCCCGCCACGACGGCAGCGCCGAGGGCAACGAGCATCGTTCGGAGCCCCGTGATTACGACGCCGTCGGCCGGCTGCAGGTCCCTCTCCCGGATATGAGAGCCGTCGAGCCACCACGGCCCCTTCCAGAGCAGGAGGGCGTAGCCGATCAGCCCGAGGAGGATTGCTATGCCAATCGCAAGGCGACGTCCCCGGGTTGCGCTCCGCAGCTTCCACTTACGCCTCAACTGAGTGATCACCTACCCACTGTGCTCCGAGGCGGGCGGTGTCCGTGGCCCCTGAGCGGACATCAGAGCGAAACTTGAGGTGACTACGTGGGCACTGAGCACTCGCTGCTCGTCCTCGTGGCGGGCTTGGAGGTCGAGAAGGATCAGTACTTGGCTTCTCCGTAGCCGCTCAGCGCGTGGAGAGAAGTGTTCGTGGTCGCGGGCGAGTGAACCGCCCAGCAGGTATGGAAGCTGCCGTTGTTGTTCAGGGCCCGGAGTTTGAGCACTGCCTCGACGCCTTTGGGGCCCCCGCAGCTGCCGGTGATGTCGAGTCGGCCGCCCACGATGTGGCGGCAGGCGCCTTCGCTCGCGCCGGTGCCGGTCGGCCAGCCCGCAGCCAGGGCGGTGTCGTAGCGGAGTTGGCCGAGGTGCCCGGTGAGGTAGCGGATGCAGGCGTCGGCTTCCTGACGCCGGGTGCTGTGCCGCCCGTCTGGTTCGGCCTGAGCGGTGATTTCGGTGGCGGCGCGAGCGGCTGGCCGTGGAGGTGGTGGTGAGGTGGCTGGCAACCCAGGTTTCAGCCGCCGAGCTGCCGGGGTGGTGGAAGCAGTGAGCCGCGTCCCAGATGTCAGTGTGGCTATGGCCAGGTGGAAACGAGGAGCGCGGTGAAGGCGATACCGAGAGAGAGTGCGCTGGCGAAGGCGATTCCTGCGCGGGTGATGGCCGCGGGGATGCTCGCGTTGTCCCAGCGGGCCAGCGCGGCGGCAGTGATGCCTGCGCCCAGGGCGAGCGTGAGAACGATGGCGAGCAGGATCAGCACGATCGTGGATCGGGGGGACACGCGTAATACCGCCTGTGACTCGGGTTGTCGGTTCCTCGGATGCAGTTCCACGATTTCCCGGCGCGCGCTGGTGGACGAGCGGTTGGATGTTGTTGCAGAGATAAGCCGTGGGTTGTGGCAGAACAATAGGCAAGAGAGGGCTGCGCTTTGGGGGAGCGGACGCGTGCCGGGCGACCGTGGATGCCGGCGCGCGGTTCATGCGCGGAGATCAACGAGCTCGTCGGAATGCTCCGCTCGTGGTTGGACGCGGCAGGGGTGCCCGTCGCCCACCTTCATCAGCGCCTGACGGCCGAACACTTCGTTGGTGGCCAGGTGCCGTCGCTGACCAAGCTCCGTAAGCAACTGGCGGGCGAGGGCCTGTCGTGGGACCTGGTGGAAGCTGTGGCTGACGTCTGTTACCCCGACGACGACAGCGAGACAGCCAGCCAGCGACTGGTCCCCCTGCAAAGATTATGGCGTCTGGCGCAGACTGCGCCGACGGCCACCGACGGCAGCGGCCCGCAGGTAACCGCGCGGGAGGTGCTTGAGGTTCAGCGTCAGTAGCTGTTGTCGTTCCGATCTTGAGGGGTAGGCGTCGAACGGGAGTCTCGATCGGGTGATCACGGCCGGCCGTGGGCATGAAGGCAGGGCCTCTTGGTAGCTCGGGGTTGCGAAGCCAACCGAGATCCAGGAGACCCTGTTGCCGCAGTTGTACGTGCTCGCGCCGGTAGAGTTCAACTCAGCTGCCCTGGCGTGTGATTGTGTCGCTCACCGGTTCGGTAATGCGACCGACCATCCGGAGCGTGTTCGGCGGTATCCCTCGGACATGACGGACGCGGAGTGGGCCGTGGTCCGGCCGCTGCTGCCGGTGCCGGGCTGGATGCGAGGCCGGGGCGGGCAGCCGGAAGCGTACTGCCACCGGGCGATACTGGACGCGATCCGCTATCTCGTGGACAACGGCATCAAGTGGCGGGCGATGCCGGCCGATTTCCCGCCGTGGGACCGGGTCTACGCGTTCTTCCGCCGCTGGCGCGACCACGTGCTGGTCAGGGAGTTCCATGACCGGCTGCGCGGCCGGGTCCGCCAGGAAGCGGGCCGGGATGCGGAACCGACGGCCGGCGTGATCGACTCGCAGTCCGTCAAGGCGGACGCGGTCGTCGGCGCGGACAGTCGCGGCTTCGACGGCGGGAAGCTGGTCAACGGCCGCAAGCGGCACGTCGTGGTCGACACCCTCGGCCTGCTGCTGGGCGTGATGGTCACGAGTGCGGACATCGGTGACCGTGCAGCCGCGAAGGTGCTGCTTGAGCGGGTGACCGACGCTCATCACCGGCTGGAACTCGTCTGGGCCGACGGCGGCTACACCGGCAGCCTCGTCGAGCACTGCCTCGCCGCGTTCGCCCTGGTCCTGGCGATCGTCAAGCGCAGCGACGACATGCGCGGTTTCGTGGTGCTGCCCAAGCGGTGGATCGTCGAGCGTCTCTTCGCCCACCTGATGCGAAGCCGTCGCCTGGCGCGCGACTTCGAACGATCCACCACCACCGCCGAGGCAATGGTCTACTGGTCGATGACAATGATCATGACCCGCCGTCTGGCCCGCACACACCCCGCGCGAGCGTGAACCGGCCCGGCGACGACTCGGCCAGCCATCCCCGCGCGACCAGGCGTTTCGCCTTCGACCGCAACGCCTCCACCTTGGCCGGCACCACGTCCATGCCGAATGCGGAGGCCATCTCCTGGCAGGTCAGCGGACCCTGACCGAGACGGACCCGGTCCGCGAGCGCGGCCAGGATGCGCTGATAGTCCGCTGAAAGTACCGTCCTGGCCAGCCCCTCGCGCCACACCGGAACCTGCGACTTCACCTTCGCTGCCACGGGCGGTGGCAGCCGCACCTCGGCCTCCGCCCCCGCACCGCCCGGTCGCTCGGCGGCTACCGCGTCAGCTGAATCGCCGCCCGGCGCGGACAGCACCGCACCCACACGCTCACGGGCGATCGTCCACTCCAACCACTCCTGCTCGGCCATCGCGAGCTCGGCCTAAATCCGGTCGGCTTCCTCGCGCAGCCCATCCACACGACGACGAGCGGCAAGCTCGTGCTGTTCCAGCAGTCCGACAACCGACGGCATTCGCGACCTCCACGGGAGCGACGAAACGACGATCCATCACTCCCACACCGTCGCCGCCCCTACCCTTGACCAGCGAAAACGCAGTCGTCAAACTCGGAAAGACAACAGCCTCTCACTGCCGCACAGCGTGACGAGCTGTTCGAGAAGGGCGGCATCCAGAGGTCCGTCGGGCAGGTGTCCTTGTAGGACGGTCAGGAGCCAGGTCAGGGGGCCAGCTCCGAGGTCGAAGGAGAGGACGCGCGCCAGGGCTGCCTGCGCCTGGCCGGAACGGCTGGCCAGCAGAACCGTCGCTGCGATCAGGGCGCGGCGCTTGTCGCCGCGTTCAGGCAGGGCAATCGTGGCCAACGCAAGTTCGCACAGTGCGGTGTCGATGTCGTGCTGGGTCGCCTGCTCCGGCACCGGGTGGTAGGCACCCTGGCCGAGACGGGCACGGCCCGGCAGACGGTGGGCGATGATGCCATACGCCGCATCCCAGCAGGCGAAAGCGCTGACAGCCGGGGGTGAAGCGAGCGGGGGCTGAACAGCGAACGCCGAGACCAGGGCCAGGCTGACACCGATAGTGCGGCTGTAGGACGCCCCGGCGACGGCCTGGGCCACCTGGTCTGCGAGGTTGCGGGCTGCGGTGGCCGGGTCCGCGTAGTGCGCCTGCTGCCACAGATCCAGCCGGTCATTGCCGCCGAAGGAACGCCATCCGCCGCCGCCTCGCATCTTGGTGTAGGCGAGCATGCCCGCCGTGGCGGCGAGAGGGCCGAAAACACCAGGATCGCTGTCCTGGCGCAAGCGGAGCCCCAAGGCGAGGTCGGCCAGCAGCTCAAGAGGGTTGGAGGCGTTCATCTCGTCGGCGATCCGGTGCAGGAACTGGGCGGCTGCGTCTGCTCCCTGACCGTCGATGACCTCCAAGAGCCGCCACCCGACCGCATTGGCCAGGGCATCCCTCGACCACCGTGGGCCCGAGGGGGCATCGTATGCCTTGCTGGTGCGGTCACGGACCGCAGCAAGCGCGCCAGCAGCACCTACGGGCAGCGTTGGGCGCTGCTGGGCGTGCAGATACGCGTCTGTGGTGGGGTGCTTCTCGGGGCCGAACCAGTCACGTGAGGTGTTGTTGGGCACGGGGCGGGGCGCCCAGGGCAAGCCGCCCTCACCGCCACAACGCTGTGCTGCTGTGCGCAGCGCAGAAGTGGGCTCGTCCCCGGCAGCCTGCGATGCGGCGATCAGTGTCTGGTCGTCGTAGGTGGAGGTGATTGCATTGGCCAGCACCGGCAGGAGACGCGATGCGCGGGCCGCGTCGTCGCCGGGCAGGTCAGCGAGCCTGGTGAGCAGAGCAACGTCCTGCTGGATGCTGCGGCCATCGGGTCCAGCGGCGATGCGGAGCGCGGCCAGGACGACGGGGTCGGCCGTGTCAGCCTGCGTGGCCAGCAGCTGCCGGTGGGCCGCGCCCACCCGGCCATCGGGCAGCCCGGGCTCGGCCAGCAGCACCTGGGCGCCCAACTGCGCGGCACCCCGCGGATCCAGGCGCGCAAGGGAACGCCACCACTCCTGCGGCGTTCCCGCCGTGCCCCGCCCGTCGGTGCAGTCCGCGACGAGATGGACAAGAGGCTGCGTATGCGCCAGACGCACCTGCGCCTGGACGGGATCGGCCTGCAGGAGTTGAGGCAGCGGATCCAGCAGCTCCTCGATGGTGATGTCCTTGTGACCGCCATAGGCCCCATGTAGCGGGCGGCACGCTCCCAGCACCGCTGCGCTTCGTGCGGGTCGTCGCAGGCGAGACTTACGCGGGCCATCTCAAGCTCGAAGTCGGCGTCCTCCGCATACAGCGCACGGCGCTCGGCTTGCGCTCCGCGCAGCGTGCGCATGAGCTCGTGCACGACGTCGGACCCTGCCTGGCCGACGCTCCCGGCGAGCAGGGACACCAGCTCCGTGGTGATCAGCGGGCCGGTTCCGGCCATGCCCATGAGAGAGGTGGTGGTGCCCTCGCTGACGGCTTGCAGGAAGGCGATGCCCACAGCGACATCATCTCCGTGCAGCAGGGCGACGGCGTCGTGCAACACCTGCCGCACCTGCCGGTGGATGTCCGCAAGATCGCAGGCCCGGGGGCTGCCCGTGAACGCGTGTGCATGCTGGGCCAGTTGTTCGAGCGCGACACGCACGGTGGCAGACGCGGTTTCGGCTGTGAGGATGCCCGCCTCGACGTCGCGGTGCAGGCCGACGGTGGCAAGGGTGAAGCGCAGCCAGGCACGGTAGAAGCCATCGCCGTCCAGGAGGGGGAGCAGTCGGGCGGGCGCCTGCGGATCGGCGGCATGGGCCACGGCCAGCAGTGTCAGCCACCTGTTCACCGGGCCGGACAGGCCGCTGGCACGATCGGTCAGTACATCCTGTGTTGCTTTCGCGAGAACCGCGGCGATGTCCCCGGAAAAGATCTCCTCGGCAAGGTCCGACACTGCCACGCCATGGCGGAGCAGGCGCCGCGGGTCGCACGGCCCGCTGGCCCAGGCCGCGGTGGCCAGCGTGCGGGCAGACGGCAGCGCGCCGCCCGCCGTGCCATGGGTGTCCGCAAGGTGCAGCAAAAGGGCCGCGCGCCGGTCGGGCTGCTCGATGAGCTCCGCGCTCTCGAGCAACGGGTCTGGACCCAGACAGTCCAACAGCACACCCAGCGCATCCTCAGGCGAGGTCAGAGCCTCCTGGTCGAGGAACCGGGCGACCCGCTGCGCGAGCGTACGCGGGGCCTGCCCGAGCTCGACATCGTCAGCAGCCCGGGCTGGCAACCGGATCCGTCCGCGCAACTCCGCCAGGAACACCGACTCATCGCTCTCGGATCCGTAGTGGACACGCTCATCCTTGCGTGCCTTGTCCCAGGCCGTCAGGTACGCCTCCCACGGGGCGGCACAGCCGGCCCGGTCGACCGCCGCGCACAGCTGCAGGCCCCACCGCGCCGCCATCGTGGTCACACCCTCGTACATCAGGCTTGCCGCCACGCGGTCGGCTCCCACCAGCGCCACCAGCACATCCGCATACGGCACCAGGGAACCCGGCAGGCCTTCGTCCTCATACGTTGCCCGCGCCCGGCTCAGTTCGACGCAGCGCACCAGTGTGGGCCAGTCGTTGCGGACCGCCGCACGCCGCGCGGCAACGGTCAGAGTGTGGACGATGACCTGAGGCGGCTGCAGCCCTGCAATCGCGCGGGAGAGGAAATCGGGTTCGATTAGCAGAGCGAGTTCGTCATCGCGCCCCAGAGCGGCCAGCAGTTCGGGCAGGTGCCGGAACGCGCGGGGATCGGTGAAGAAGCCCCGCTGGGACAACCAGTCGGCGGCCTGGGACCGGACCTGATCGACCCACCCGTCGTCACCGTCGACCCGGCGGATGAAGCGGCTGAAGCTCTCATGATGGATCTTCAGTCCGCCGATACCCGGCTGCTGCGCGACGATCGGTGCCACACTGGTCAGCGCGGCACCAAGCTGCATTCCGGGCAGCGGGAAAATGGCCTCGAGCTCCGACGCACTCACAGCGAAGTCGCAGACCGCGAGCATGCTGACAGCAGAACGCTGCCCGGGGGTCAGACCGGCCAGCAGATAAGCGTAGTAGTCGTCGAGGTCATGCGCCGACGACGGCACCGCCCGCAACCTCTCCAGAGGATCGCCGGCACCATCCGGCGCCAGCGCCGCTCCCAGGCCCGGGGCAGGACCAATGGCCTGCCGGCACAAATACGTGGCGTACAGGGCGTTGCCTCGAGAGCGCTCCTCGATCAGTGCGACCGCGGCCTCCGCCCGCGCAGCGGGATCGAGCCCCTCACCGGCAGAGGAGGACGCCAAGGCCGTCAGCACGCCCAGGCGATCCGCCAGAGCATGCAGTTCGGCGCGGTTGAGCGGGGCAACGGTGAGACGGGAGGCACCGTCGTCGACGGCCTCGAGGTGAGGGCCGGGCTGACTGGCCAGGACGAGCACGACACCGGGCGGCAGTTCCAGGGCGCAGAGGTCCGTGACCAGAGAGGCCGCCGGGTCCACCCGCGGACGAAAGGCGCTGCCGGTGGTGGATCCAAGAACCCGGCTGACATGGTCGATCCCGTCCACGATCAGCGCGATCGGCCGGTCCGGTGCCAGGCCGCGCGCGGCAGTGACCGCGGCCGTGAGCGTCTCCGGCGTGGCCGCGTAGCGTGGCCTGACCTGCGCCAGCGCCTCCGGAACGGCCGTCCCCAGCTGCTTCAGCAGGCTGCCGATCACGACCTCGGTCAGCACACGCTGCTCACGGTCGATGTCCGCGGCACCGAGCCAGCAGTGATGCCTCACCGCCAGCCATGTCTCCCGCAGCGCATCCCCGAGCTGCTCACACAACCACGACTTGCCGATGCCGGGAGCGCCGGTGACCACCACGACACCCCCCTGCTGCGCAGCGTCCTTCACGGCCGCGACCACGCCCGTGAGCACCGTAGGACGTCTCACCTCGGTGGCACGGTCCACGGGGTGCCCCTCACGGACCGCTCCGAAGTCGACTTCCAGACTCAGACGAGGAAGCAGGTCCTCGACCATCACGGTCCCCGCCCGGCTGCGCGCCGCTTTGGCCGCCTCGATCAGGGCCAGCGCCACCTCCTCGGGTGTGCGATGCCGGTTCGGCGGCCGTCCAGCACCGAGTTCTTCGGTGATGCGGTGCAGCAAGGCCGCCTCGGTCGGCCCGGGCTCGCGAATGTTGAGCGAACACGCCGGAAGATCCGTGTCGACGAGGGTCTGTGTAGCAAACGGTGGAACTCGGTCGGATTTCTTCAGCGGCGTCCGGCGGTGAGCCGGCCGTCGAAGGTGATGTCGAAGGCTTGGAGCGCAGCCTTCCAGCGCATGGTCCAGCGTTTGCGTCCGGTGCCGGTCGGGTCCAGGCTCATGACGGCCAGGTAGACACACTTGAGCGCGGCCTGGTCGGTGGGGAAGTGTCCCCGGGTCCTCACGGCCTTGCGGATCCGTGCGTTGATGCTCTCGATCGCGTTGGTGGTGCAGACGATCTTCCGGATCTCGACGTCGAACTGGAGGAAGGGAACGAACTCCGCCCACGCGCTCTCCCAGAGCCGGACGATCGCCGGATACTTCCCGCCCCAGACGTCGGTGAACTCCACGAACCGCTCCAGAGCGGCGTCCTCGGTCGGCGCGGTGTAGACGGGCCGGAGCGCCTTCGCGACCTTCTCCCAGTCCTGCCGGGCCGCGTAACGGAAGCTGTTCCGCAGCAGGTGAACGACGCAGGTCTGGACGATCGTCGCAGGCCAGACGGTGTTCACGGCGTCCGGGAGCCCGGTCAGGCCGTCGCAGACGAGCATCAGGACGTCGGCCGCGCCGCGGTTCTTGATCTCGGTCAGGACCTGGAGCCAGTACTTCGCGCCCTCACCACCGTCACCGATCCACAGGCCCAGGATGTCCCGGTGCCCCTCGGCAGTGACCGCCACCGCCATGTAGACCGGCCGGTTGGCGACCTGCCCGTCCCTGACCTTCACGTTCACGCAGTCGATGAAGACGACCGGGTAGACGCTGTCCAGCGGACGGTTCTGCCATTCGGTCATGCCGGCCATCACGCTGTCGGTGATCGTGGAGATGGTGGACTTGGAGATCTCCGCCCCGTAGACCTCGGCGAGATGCGCGGAGATCTCCCCGTGCGTCAGCCCTTTCGCCGACAGGGACAGGACCATTTCGTCCACACCGCCCAGCCGGCGCTGCCGCTTCTTGACCAGCTGCGGTTCAAACGACCCGGCCCGGTCCCGCGGCACCGCGATCTCGACCGGCCCCGACTCGGTGATCACAGTCTTCGACCGGTGCCCGTTGCGGTAGTTCTCCCGGCCGCCTTCGGCCCGCTCACCGGGCTCATGGCCCAGATGGTCGGTGAGCTCGCCCTCCAGTGCGGACTCCAGCACCCGCTTCGTCAGCTGCTGCAGCAGGCCGCCCTCCCCGGTGAGCTTCACCCCACCGGCCTGAGCCCGGGCCACCAACTCGGCAACCAGCCCGTCATCCACGGCACCCGTCCCACTCACCACGGCCTCCCCGGCCTCGATGTCACTCGCCACGTCAGTCATCAACTGTCGCTTCCAGCTCGGGAGTTACACCGCTCACCGTACAGACCCGTCGACGACCAGGGATGCGCAAGCGCGGTTGAGCAGGTCATCACTGACCTGGGCGAGCATCTCCTTCCACGGAGCGTGTGCACGCAGCGCAGCGGCGTCGAAACGGAACCGTTTGCTGCTCAGGCCGTGCAGTGCAGGCCCGGGATCGGTGCTGGCGTGGACCGGGCGCAGCACCCGGGTCAGCTCGGGATCCTCCGGCTGCATGTCGCGCACCACGAGGCGGTGCGAGGAACCCGGATCCGAGGTGAAGTCGTGGTCCATGGAGGAGAAGAGCAGATCCAGGCGTAGGCCTCGCTTGTCCTTTGTAAAACTCTCCAGCGACAACGCGCGGTCATAATCCGTGTGCTTGATCTGCAGCCGCTCGCGGCTGCCGGTGCTCCACTCGCACGTGATGTCATCGAATCGGTCGCCGGTGAACATCTTTGTGTCGACCAGCAGGGAATTCGCACGTCCCACCGCCAGGTCCACCAGTCGCAGCGCGGTGAGCAGGTCCTGGTAAGCGTAGCCAAGGTGTGTCGGGCGCAGCCCCATGCTCACCTCCAGCGTGCCTTGCTCACTTGGCCCCCCCCATGGTGCGCGTCGCGGTCACTCTAACCTCCCTGACGTACCGGGACGGAACGGAAACCCAAGGAGAGATCGTGTGCGCAAGATCCAGCTGGCGCAGGAACACCTGGAAGGTTGGGCACCAGCAGCGGCTCTCGCACGCGAGATCGACGGCGGCGGCGGCCGCACTTACCTGGTCGTCGACGGCTTCGCGTACCAGACAGGGGGCGTCAGGCTTCGACGTCGATGCCGTAGTCGGTGGCCAGGCCCGCCAGCCCGGTGTCGTAGCCCTGCCCGACGGCACGGGCCTTCCATCCGGTCGTGTGGCGATAGAGCTCCACCGCGATGGTGACGGTCTCACCCGAGGAGAAGGGGTCAGGTGTGAAGGCCAGTTGGGTGCGGGAGGGCTGGGTGATGTCTGCTTGCCACTGGGTGTGATGGTCGAAGACTGCGGCGGGTTGGGCCTCGAGGTCGATGCTGACGATGACGGCGATGGTTGCGATGTCGTCAGGGATGAGGCCCAGGTCGGCGGTGACGGTGTCCCCGCCGACGCTGACCCCGTCGTGACTGGGGTGGTTGTAGAAGACGAGGTCGTGGTCGCTGCGTACCTTGCCGTTGCGGGTGAGGAGTACAGCGGACACGTCAACGGGTGCGCCGGTGCAGGTGACGCGGACCGTCGTCGGCTCGGTGCGGATGGCTGCGTTGGCTCCCCTCGTCCGCAGTTGCAGGGTGCCGCTCTCCTCGCCGGGTAGCGGGCTGGTGGGGGAGCGGGTAGTGGCCGGGGCCAGGCTGGCACGGGTCAGCGTTGCAAGGACGCGCTCGAGGATGGGCCAGCCTTCGGTTTCCTCGCCTGGCCAGGGCCAGGTCAGACGCTGGGCGCCGAACTCCTTGGCGGTCGGCGGCTGCCCGAGTGCTTCCTGCAGCTGGAGGTGGCGCAGGCTCTCGGTGGCCAGGCGGCTGAGCTGCCACTGCCGTTGGGTTTCTTCCGGGTTGTTCACCCAGGTGTCGTGGTCGACGGGCTTGCCGCCCAGCTCCTGGTACACCCGGCGGGCGAAGTCGTAGCCGTCCTCAGTCAGTAGGCGGGTAGGCCGCTCCTGTTGGGATGGCGTCGGCTCGCCGATGGCCGTGTACAGCGCCCCCAGGTCGCCGCCCGTCCAGTGGTTGGCTGCCGTGGTCGCGAACCGCGCGAACTGGGGCAGGGTGGGGGGACGCCCCTTGGCGGCGACGAAGCGGTGATGCTGGTGGGCGACCTCCTCCAACTGGGAGCGCCAGCGGCCCTCCACGTAGGCACCGAGATACTGCTCGGCCCAGGCCCGCCGGTGCCGTGTGATGAGATCCCGTACCCGCTCGAAGCCGTCCCGGCGGGCGCCGTGACTCATGCTGGAGGTGAACGTCACCTGCCCGTACGGGGTCTCGACCGTACTGTCCTCGCTGTCCGTGATCTCCTCCTCCGGCCCCAGGAGTTGTTCGGCGGCTTGCAGTTCGCGGAAGAAGGCGCTGTCGACCGGGCATCCGGCCGCGCGCAGGGCGGCCAGCGGCCTGCTGTAGTAGCGGTCGACACGGTCCAAGGTGGTGCGGGAGTAGGGACCTTCGCACACGAACCAGGCGGTCAGGCCCACGCCGTGCCAGAACTCGGCCGCGGGACCGAGGGCTTCGGCCATGGTCTGGTGCGGGCGCGGGTTGCTGACGATGCTGCCGGGATACCGCGCAAGCGTCACCGTCTCCCACAGCCGCCCCACCCGTTCCAGGACATCGGCGGGCAGACGCTGCCGGTACAACTGAGGGGTGTACCCCTGCTCGGTCCGGTTCAGACTCATTAGATCCTGATCGACCAGCCCCCACAACGACGGCATTCCCCGTGACTGGCCGGCATGCGCCTGGTCGAAGCCCGCCCACCAGCCGCGCAGGGCCGCAGCCCGCTCCTCCACCGGAGACAGAGAACTGCCGCCGCCGAGGAAGGCCGCGAGCATCGCATGGACCTCGTCCTCCGCGATGCCCGCCTCGGCAGCCATGCCGGCCGTCTGCGTGGCCATGCCGACGTACAGACGAGGCTCGGGCAGAGCGGTGATGATCTCCTCATCCGGGTGAGGGGGAGCCTGAAGGTAATCCAGCACAGCCAGCCAGTCGCCCCCGAAGTACGCGGAGACGACCGGCTGCAGCTCTTTGGTGAGCACCCGGCGCGCCAGGGCTGTTCCCGTCCTGGCCTTCTTGGCGAAACCAGCCATCAGCCCTTGCAACCGCTGGATCCGGTGACGTGCCGCAAGCTGCACGAGGTCGGCGACGGCAAGGGTGTCCAGCAAACGAAGGCGGGCCTGCTGCTGTCCCGCACGGTCCAGCTGGTGCCAGCCGCCGCCGAAGCGGAAGGCTTCCAGCGCGCTCTCGTCGATGCCCAGCAGCCGGTAACGCTCCTCGATGAGTGTCCAGAACCGCTGCTGTTCTGTGCGAGGGAAGATCTCTCCTGCCGCCCGCAGCCGGATGGGCTGAAGCAGTGTCTCGAACAGCGGCACCAGCAGCGCCCACAGCAGCACCGTGTCCCAGTCCTCCACAGCGGTGAGGCGGGCGGTCTCATCGGCGGCCAGCGTCAGAGCGTGGCCAGGGCGTTCCCGCAGCAGATACGGCAGATTGACTGCCCCTGCCTTGACCGAGAGTTTCTGGGGCAGGTACCACGCCCCGAGCCGCTGCTGCTCCTGGACCCCGAAGGCGTTGACGCAGAAGACTTCCTCTTCCCGGGTGAGGGCCGTCACCTTGGCGGTGTCCGGCGTGTGGCGTCCTCGGCCGGGGACGACGGTGGCCACCGGCCGTCCGGCGAACCCTGCGGCCAGCAGCCTGGCCGCCAGGGCGTCGATGTCGGCGAACCGTTGCTGCTGCCCGGCCGCCCGCTCCAGGGTGAGCGCCTGCTCGGGACTGCATTCCACGGCCGGCTGCCACCAGCGTGTCGGGTCACTGGCCACCGGTCAGCCTCCGCATGGTTTCGACGAACTGCTCAAACGGCACCGGCGCAGCGGTGTTCTGCGCATAGACGGCGTAGCGCTGGGCCATCAGCTGCATCTCCCGCTCCGTTCTTCGGGCCTCCACACGGTCCAGCTCGTGCACCACGCGCTGCTCGACGCGTCCGCGCTCGTACAGCACGAACGCGTCCACACCGCCCAAACCCCCGCCGGCCCCCTCCGCGGCGCCGCCGGGGCCGGGGAGATCCCCTTCCATGGTGGTGGCGTCGATCAGCGGGACATCCAGGAGCACAGCGGGATCCATGTCGTTGTCCGCGCACATGGCCTCCAGATGCTCCTCCAGGCCGAGTTCGGCATGGCAGACCACGTCCAGGTACTGCTGGTCGGCAGCCACCGCGGTCTGGCGCAGGACGCGGACACCGCGGCCGACGAACTGGTAGAACTCGCCGAAGCTGCCATAGGGGCGCAGCGGTACGACCACGGTGATGGGCGGGAAGTCGTAGCCCTGGCCGAGCATCCGCAGCTGCACGATGCCCTGCAGACCCCCGGCGTCGGACTCGAAGCGCCGCCGGGTGGAGGCGATCGCGGAGGCGGGCATGCTGTGGTGCAGCGTGGCACTGGGGATCCCGTACTCCTCGGCGATCCGCGCGATCTGTTCAGCATGCGCCTGGCCCATCGCCGCGAACAGCACCCTCGGCTTGACGGGCGCCAGCAGCTTGGCCTGTGCATCCAGACACGCCCGCGTCACGGCCATCACCTGGCGGATCGGCGCCTCGGACTGTGCGGTGATGCGTGCCATCTTCCGCTCGTCGCCCAACGTGGCCAGCAAAGCATCACGGCCCACGATCTGCTCGCGCCGCCCGTCCGGCCACACCGCCTCATACACCGTCGACGCCACCTCGGGAGCGAACCGGTGCACCCGCAGGTTCTTCGCCGACCCGTCCGCGACGGAGTCGACCAGCCGGTAGCGGTAGACGACATCGGCGTCGATCGGCTTGCCGTCCAAACGCTGGAAGCACGCCGACATCAGCAGTGTGCGCGCACCCTGGAAGTGGGCGAACAGCCGCTGGTAGGAGGCGCTGGCCGCGATGTGCGCCTCGTCGACGACGATGAAGTCGATGTCCTCCGCCTCCAGCTTGGCCAGCAGGTCCCCGTCACAGTCGCCCGTGCCCAGCGCATGGAAGTTGGTGACCAGGATGTCCGCGGCCAGGAGCCGCTCACGGCTGACCTGGCTGATCTGCCCGTCGTCCGCGTCCAGGACGAGCGTGGCCGGCGGACGGGCACCGGGCAGCAGCGGCCCGCCCGCCAGCCCATACAGGACGTTGTCCGGTATCCCCGGATCGAGGGCCTTGGCGAAGGTGCCGCGGATGACCGAGCCTGGGGTCACCACCAGCGCCCGCCGTCGGCTGAACGACAACGCGGCCGCCACCCCCAGGGCCGTCTTGCCCGACCCCACCGCCATCACCGCAGCCGCATGCCGGCCGCCGGAGGCGTAGTAGTTCGCCAACGAGGCCAACGCCTCGTCCTGGCACTCCCGCAGCGGCGCCCGGTCCACCCTGGCCCGCACACCGGCGAAGTACGCCCCGCCTGAAGGCAGTTCGGCACCGCCAGGCGGATCGGCCGCCCGCATCGGATCGCCAGCCATGTCCGGGATCCCGATGCGAGGCACGGCAGTCACCAGCGGCGCCAGGAGCGGATCCTGCCTTAGCATCGCCTGCAACTGGGCCACACAGCGCGCCGTGTCCGTACGCACCGCATCATAGGAGAACCGCAGAATGGTCAGGCCGGTCGCGGCCAGATCGTTCTGTCGCAGCCGGTCGTAGGTGAACGCGGCCCGGTCACTGTGGAAGGCGAACCCGTCGAGCTCGACGGCCAACTGCAGCGCCTCACCCGCGATCAGGTAGTCCAGCCGGTAAGCGCGCTCGTTGACGGTGACCGGGTGCTGACTGCGGACCCGCGCAACGATTGACGCGTCCACGGCCGGAGTGAGCACCCACCGCAAGAACGCCTCCTCCAAGTAGGAGGCAGCCGGGATCAGTCGCTCCAGGCCCGCACTCATGACGATCCACCCTGTGCCGCAGCCTCGGCAACCAGCGCCTGAGCTTTCTCCGACAGCCGGGCCGCCACATCCTCGCCCTGCCCGAAACGGGCCAACCGCCTCGCCAGCTCAAGTGCTTCCGCGAAGGCGCCCTCGCGCTCCAGCAGGCCGATCAACCGTGGCACCGAGGACACCCGCACAAACGCCGCTGGAGCATCAGTGGTGTCGAAGGACACCGCGTGCGGGGTTGCTTCCATCAACTCCAAGTTCAGCAGGGCGAACACCTCAAGCGCGGCGAGGGCCCCAGGCTCCGCACGACGTGTACTCCACAGTCGATCGACCGCGCTCTGCAGAACAAAGTGGTAGTCCCTGGCCGAGCCCGGAAGCTCCAGCGCCTCCCAGACACGGGCGATCAGCTCAGCGCCGCGCGCGTCGAACGGCACATGCCGGCTGGCCGGTGTCGCAGACGTACTCCCCTCGGCGGTCGGCCACATTGGCGAGCCGTACGACTCGTCCGGACGAACCCCTGCGCCCGGCAGCGCCTCCCGCATGACACCCGGGCTCCCGGCAAAGGCAAGGCCAGGGACAGCCGCCATGCGCTCAAACCACGCCCCCACGTTCCCCCTTCACACAAAAAAGAGGCCTGCACCCTCACCTACAGCGAAGTCGCCCCACCCGCCCCCTGCGGTACTTCATTGTCGCAGCCACACTCTCTGCTGCACCCCGAAAGCGGATATGTACTCCGCTCTACGTCACCCACCCCGGCCGACTGCCGCCGGCCGAAGAACGGGAACCAGACGCCCTTGTCGCCCACTCGACCTCGTGTCCGGAGTCGGGAATTTCGCTTCACACACCTCTCGGCCAGCTGTACCAGGGACGGTGCAAGCCCTGGACGATTTCGGGTCAACCCGATTTTCCAGGTGGCCTGACCAGGGACGAACGACTTACCTGCGTTTCACGACGGTGAACACGTCAGCCTGAACGGGCGCCGATCAGGCTGGCCTTGAGAGCGTCGGCGAGGGAACCTTGAGGCATCGACGGCGGGATACGCCTCGCACCAATCCCTTCCCGAATCACCCGGGTTGGGGACCTCACCCCTACCTTCCTGGAGCTGCTCATGTCCGCCCTTCCCCTGCCCGCCGCCAGCCCCGAGCCGCCGGCGTTCTGCGCCAGCCACCTCCCTGCCCGCACCCAGCCGAGTCGGCTGGGCATCCCCGAGGTCGTGGTCATCGTCGTGGTCGTCCTGGCATCGGCCGGACTGGCCGTCGGCAACCGGCCCGTCCCGGCCGCGCTGGTCGTGGTGGCCGCCGCAGTGGCCGACCTGATCACCGGCCGCCGCTCCAGCGATGTCGCCAAGCCCTCCCGCCGCCGCAGCCGGTGACATGGGCCGCCCCACCAAACCTGTCGCCGCCGGCACCAGCCCCCGGCTGCGGGCCCTGGCCGTCTACCTGCGCCAGCTCAAGGACGACACCCGTACCACCTACGCCACCCTGTCCGAGCGCACCGGCCCACAGGGCGCGCCCGGGTACCGCGGAGCCTCCACCCTCAGCCAGGCCGCCCGCGGCACCCACCTGCCCCCGCTCGAGACCGTCCTCGCCTACGCCCGCGCTGCCGGCGATCCCGGCAGCCACTCCACGCAGAGGCGAGAAGCGACAGCCCTGAGTCTGTGGAAGGCAGCTGCGATCGAGAAGGCCCGCCCACACCTGGCCGGTCGCGGCCGACGGACCCGGCAGGTCCGCACCCCCGCCTCCCTGGGCCAGGAACTGACGCGGCTGCGCCTGAGGGCCGGCCGGCCCTCTTACCGCGCCATCGAGAAGGCGACCAAGGCCGACGGGCACCGCGTACCGCGTTCGACAGCCCACCTGATCCTCATCGGGAAGGTCCTGCCCGGCCGCGAGCAGTTGGCCGCGCTCCTGAAAGCCTTCGACGTGAGCGTGGCGGACGCCGCACAGTGGCACGCGGTCCTCGACCGCATCGAGGACCGCCGGCGACCGCCCGAGCCGCCCCGGCGAGGCAGAGGGTACGCGTGCGCCGACGCCGACCCGGCCGTGCAGGAGTACCTCGAACGCCGTGAGCGCGACGAGGAGATCAAGCGCCGTACCGGGCAGATCCATCCGGACGAGACGTACGAGGACTACGAGGAACGGATGCGCGAGAGGGCGTTCCAGCAGCAGTCCTCGGACATCTGGCTGTATGAGGACTACGACGAGCCGGAGGGCGAGGCCCAGAGGCAAGCATGGGCCGGTGAGCAGGCCGCCTTCCGTGCCCAGCTGAAGGCATTGGTAGAGCCCGCCACCCCCACGGGGCACGGTGGCCGATCACGCCTGACACCTCCCGAACCACCTGCCTGCCATCCTCCCGGGCAGGACCGGCCTGATCACCCACGACACCAACCCCAGCGTTACG
>NZ_BAABCQ010000159.1:0-17930 GCF_039539045.1 Streptomyces marokkonensis | reverse complement strand
GCGAAGGGGGCGCCGACATGGGCGTGCAGGGAGTTCTCGCGGGCAGGACGGCACTCGTCACGGGGGCGAGCAGGGGAATCGGGCGGGGGATCGCGGAACGGCTGGGACGCGACGGCGCCCGGGTGGCGGTGCACTACGGCAGCAACGAGACGGCGGCGAAGGAGACGGTCGCCGCGATCGAGGCTGCGGGTGGCTCGGCGTTCGCGATCAGGGCCGACCTTGGCGCCCCCGGGGCCGCCGAGACGCTGTGGGAGGAGTTCGACCGGCACACCGACGGGGTCGACATCCTGGTGAACAACGCAGGGATCGGCGCCACGCCCCCCATCGGGGACATAGGGGAGAAGGAGTACGACGCGGTCTTCGCGGTCAACGTGAAGGCGCCGTTCTTCATCCTCAAGCACGGCATGGGCCGGCTGCGCGACGGTGGCCGGGTCATCAACATCTCGTCGGGGCTGGCCCGCACCGCGGTGATGCCGGACAACATGGCGTACTCGATGACGAAGGGCGCGCTGGACGTTTTCACGCGTGACCTCTCCAAGGTGCTGGGCACCCGCGGCATCACGGTGAACTCGGTGGCCCCCGGCATCATCGACACGGACAACACGGCCGGGCTGCTGCACGGGAGCGCGGACGGCTGGGACCGGGCGGCGGCACTCTCCGCGCTGGGCGGGGTGGGGACGCCGGCCGAGGTGGCCGACGTGGTCGCGTTCCTCGCCTCGCACGGAGGCCGGTGGGTCACGGGAAGCTGGGTGGACGCGACGGGCGGATCGCTGACCTAGATGTACTGCCGAGGGACGTTGCTCAACCCGGGCGCAACGACGCGTCCCGCCCGACCGGTTCGACGCGCCCCCGACCGATTCCAACGCGCCCGCCGGGTCCAGCTCTGTTAGATTGGTCTAAACCACATAGGGTCAGACACAGCCAGTCCCGGACCCCGGGTGAGTCCTCTCTTCGAAACGGCAGGCAAGCGTGGAAGTTGTCATCGTTCCGGATGCCAAGGCGGGCGGCGAGCTCATAGCCGAGGCCATGGCGCAGTTGCTCCGGCACAAGCCCGACGCCCTGCTCGGGGTGGCCACCGGCTCGACGCCACTGCCCGTGTACGAGGCGCTGACGGCCAAGGCGCGCTCGGGCGCGGTGGAGACCGCGCGAGCACGGATAGCCCAGCTCGACGAGTACGTGGGACTCCCCGCGGAGCACCCCGAGTCGTACCGCTCGGTGCTGCGGCGCGAGGTGCTCGAGCCGCTCGGGATCGGCATGGACGCGTTCATGGGCCCCGACGGCACGGCCGCGGACGTGCAGGGGGCCTGCGAAGCGTACGACAAGGCGCTGGGCGAGGCCGGCGGGGTCGACCTCCAGCTGCTGGGGATCGGGACCGACGGGCACATCGGTTTCAACGAGCCGTGCTCCTCGCTCGCCTCGCGGACCCGGATCAAGACGCTCACCGAGCAGACCCGCGTCGACAACGCGCGCTTCTTCGACGGTGACATCGAGCAGGTGCCGCACCACGTGATGACGCAGGGCATCGGGACCATCCTGGAGGCCCGGCACGTGGTGCTGCTCGCCACCGGCGAGAGCAAGGCGGACGCGGTCGCCGCGAGCGTCGAGGGACCGCTCGCGGCCGTGTGCCCCGCCTCCGCGCTCCAGCTTCACCCGCACGCCACGGTCGTCGTCGACGAGGCCGCCGCCGCCAAGCTGAAGCTCGCCGACTACTTCCGGCACGCCTACGCCCACAAGCCCGACTGGCAGGGCATCTGAGCCTGCGAGCCCGCTCGGGCCCGAAGGTCCGCACGGCCGTGTACGACGAAGGGCGCCGGTCCCCCGCCACCGGGGGGCGGCGCCCTTCGTCGTACCGTCGGGTCCGCTCGCAGGCGCCGCGAAGACGCTCCGCACACCGCAGGCACGGGAGCCGGCCTCACCTGCCCCGGAGTCCCCTGGTCGTGCCCGCCCGGGGCCCGGGCGGGCGACCGCGCCACCGGACCCACCGCATGCCGAAGGCGCCGGCCCTCACCGAGGGACCCGGCGCCTTCGGCATGCCGGTGGGCGTACCCGCTACACCCCCGCGATGGCCTCCGCCGCCGCCCGGCCGCAGACACGGGCCGCGCCGTGGGTGGCCAGGTGGAGGGCGCCACGGGGTCGGGCCCGCGGGACGCCCATCTCGACCACGATCGTGTCGGGACGGGCCGCGAGCAGGATGTCCAGGGCCGCCGCCATCCATGGATGGCGGTGCTCGTCGCGGACGACGGCCACGACACGGCGCCGGCCGGCCGCGGCCAGCACCTCGTTCCCGGCCTCCGGGCCGGTGAAGCTGCCGGTCTCCGTGCCGGGGAGCAGGCGGAAGAGCTCGGCGGCGACGCCCCAGGGGGTCTCGTCGCCGACCGCGATGTTCGCGACGGGGGTGAGAGCGGCGACGTACGGGGGGTCGGTCAGGGGGGTGAAGCCCTCGGCCACGGTGACCCGCACGGCGCGGCGGGCGGCCCGCAGGCCCACGTCCCCGCCCTCGTCCCCGCCTGCCTCCCGGGCTCCGTTCCCGTCCTCGTTCCCGTCGCCGTCCCGGTCGGCGGGCTCCGGGCTCCGGGCGTCCGGCCGGTGCGTCGCCGTCCAGCGGGCCAGTGCGCGGACGCGTTCCGCCGCGTCGGCCAGCCGGTCCTCGGACAGCTCGCCCGAGCGGACCGCCTCGACGAGGGCGTCGCACAGCCGTCGCACGGTGTCCTCGTCGGACAGCCCGCCGCCCACGCAGATCGCGTCGGCGCCGGCCGCGATGGCCAGGACGCTGCCACGTTCGATGCCGTACGTGCCCGCGATGGCCTGCATCTCCATGCCGTCGGTGACGATCAGGCCGTCGTAGCCCAGTTCGCCGCGGAGCAGGTCGGTCAGGATGCGGCGGGACAACGTTGCCGGACGCTCCGGGTCCAGGGCGGGGACCAGGATGTGGGCGCTCATCACCGCGCGGCTGCCGGCGGCGATGGCCGCGCGGAACGGGACAAGGTCGCGTTCCTCCAACACCGTGGCGTCCACGTCGATGAGCGGCATGGCGTGGTGCGAGTCGACGCCCGTGTCGCCGTGTCCCGGGAAGTGCTTGGTGCAGGCGGCCACGCCCGCCGACTGCATGCCGGTGACGTAGGCGGCGGTGTGCCGGGCGACCAGGTCGGTGCCGGCGCCGAAGGCGCGCACGCCGATGACCGGGTTGTCGGGGTTGGAGTTCACGTCGGCGGACGGGGCCCAGTTGAGGTTGACGCCGCAGGCCGCGAGCCGCCGGCCCAGCTCGGCGGCCACCTCCCGGGTGAGCCCGACGTCGTCCACCGCGCCGAGGGCGAGGTTGCCGGGGAAGGAGGAACCGGTGCGCACCTCCAGCCGGGTGACGTCGCCGCTCTCCTCGTCGATGGCGACGAGGACGTCCTCGCGTTCGGCGCGCAGCTGTGCGGTCAGCGCGGCCACCTGCTCGGCCGAGGCGATGTTGCGTCCGAAGAGGCCGACGGAGGCCAGGCCCTCGCCGAGGCGGCGCAACAGCCACTCGGGGGCGGTGGTGCCGGTGAATCCCGGCTGGAGGACGGTGAGCGCGTCACGGGTGAGGGTGTCGGTGGCACGGGCGATGGTCGTCATCAGTCGCGTTATCCCTTCACTGCGCCGTCGGTCAGGCCGCTGACGGCCTTGCGCTGGAGGTAGACGAAGAGGATCAGGATCGGGATGGCAAAGAGAGAGGAGGCCGCCATCGTCGCGCCCCAGTCGTCGCCGAACTGGGTCTGGAAGCTGGACAGCCACAGCGGCAGGGTCTGCGCCTCGGCGTCCTTGTTCAGCACCAGGATCAGGGCGAACTCGTTCCAGGCGGTGATGAACCCGAACAGGGAGGTGGACATCAGACCCGGTGCGAGCAGCGGCAGGATGACCCGGCGGAACGCCTGGGCGCGGGTGCAGCCGTCGACCATCGCGGATTCCTCCAGCTCCTTCGGCACGGCGGCGACGAAGCCGCGCAGCGTCAGGATGGTGAAGGGGAGGATCATCATCATGTAGAAGAGGGTGAGCGGCACGAGGCTGTTCAGCATCGACCCGTCGCGCACGATCATGTAGATCGCGATCACCATGACTTCCCAGGGCGCCATCTGGGCCAGCATGAAGCCGATGATGAAGCCGCGCCGCCCCTTGAACCGCATCCGCGCCAGGGCGAAGGCTCCGGCCAGGGCGATGATCAGCGAGAAGACCACCGCGAGGATGGTGACGGTGAGCGAGTTGGTGACGTACGTCCAGAAGTGGTCGGCGTCGGTCGCCGTCCTGAAGTGTTCGAAGGTGACGTCGGTCGGGAACCAGACCGGGTCCTCCGTGATGATGTCACTGGTCGGCTTCAGGGCCGTGGAGAACATCCAGTACACGGGGAAGACGAAGCCGATGAACAGGACGACGGCCGTGGCGTTGGGCCACAGGCGGCCGAAGAGTGAGCGCTTCACAGCTCGTCCTCCCCTTGCTTGAGCACGATCCTGAGGTAGTAGGCGGTCAGACCGAGCATGATCAGGATGGTCAGCACGGCGATCGCCGCGCCCATGCCGTAATGCTGGTTGCCGACGCCCTCGATGTAGGCGTAGACGGGCAGGATCTCGGTGAGCCGGTCGGGTCCGCCCTGGTTGAAGGCGTAGACCTGCACGAACGCCTTGAAGACCCAGATGATCTCCAGGAAGGTCGTCGCGTAGAGGAACGGCCGCAGGAACGGCATGGTGACCGTGGTGAATCTCCGCCAGGCGCCGGCGCCGTCGAGGGACGCGGCCTCGTAGAGTTCCTTCGGGATGGTGGTGGTCGCCGCGTAGAGGTTGATCGCGACGAACGGGATCGACCCCCAGACGATCAGCAGGGTGACGACGAAGAAGGTCGACATCTGGCTGCTGGTCCAGCTGTAGTCGGCCATCGAATGCCAGCCGAGCTTGTCGAGGACCCAGTTGACGACGCCGAAACGCTGGGCGAACAGCCACTTGTAGACGGTGGTGGCGGCCACGATCGGCATGGCCCAAGCCAGTACCAGACCGAGCAGCAGGGTGAACCTCATCAGCTTGCCGAGGCGCGCGAGCAGGAGGCCGATCAGGGTGCCCAGGACCATGATCAGGCCGACGTTGACCGCCGCGAACAGGATCGAGCGGACGGTGACCCGCCAGAAGTCCTCGCCGGTGAGGACCTCCTTGTAGTTGTCGAGGCCGTTCCACTCGGTGACGTGCTGGATCAGCTGCGTCATGTTGAGGTTCTGGAAGGACAGCAGGAGGTCCTTCAGCAGCGGCCAGCCGAGCAGCAGCACGGTGGCCGCGCAGGCGGGCAGCAGCAACAGGTACGGGGCGAGCGCGCCGAACCGCGACGCTGCTCTCTGTTTCGGCCCGCCGGACTCCCCGCCGTCCGACTTGCGGACGTCCGCCGGGCCTGAGGGCGGCCGTTCGGTCTGCACGGTCATGCTCGCGGTCTCTCTCTTCTCGACCTGTTCACGTCGACGCCGGGACGGGGGCCGTCGTGTGGCAGCCCCCGCCCCGGCTCACCCGGTACTACTGCTGCTGCGCCAGGCGCTTGTTGAACTCGTCCTCGACCTGCTTGGCGGCATCCGCCGGGGACTTGCCCTTCAGGACGGCCGTCAGGTACGTCTTGATCGGGTTGGGGTCGTTCTCGACTGCGGCCCACTCCGGGATCAGCGGCGTGGTGTCACCGAACTCGGCGGCCGGCGCGGCGGCCTCGGCGGCGGCGTTGCCCGCCAGGTTGCTCTGCAGCGACTCCTTGTTCGGGATGACGCCGTTGGCCTTGGCCAGCGCACCCTCGTACTTGTCGGACAGTGCGATCTTCAGGAACTCCTTGGCCAGCTCCTGCTTCTTGCTGCCCGTGGCGACGGCCAGGTTGGAGCCGCCGAGGAAGACGCCCTCGGGCTTGTCCGCCGTGGCACCCGGGATGGTGAAGTAGCCGAGGTCCTTCTCGATCGCCGGGTTGGTGGTGATCGCCGTGGCGCCCTCCCAGCCCATGCCGATGATCGCGCCGGTCTTGCCCTTGGAGAAGATCTCACCCTGCTGGGGGGTGGCCTCGTCCTTGTCCTTCGGTGCCTTGGAGAGGGCCTGGAACTTCTTGTAGGTCTCGGTGGCGGCGGCGATCTTCGGGTCGTCCAGGTTGGAGACGTACTTGTCGCCGTCCTTCTTGACCAGCTCGCCGCCCTCGCCGATGACCAGGCCCACGAAGTGGTACCAGTTCTGGCCGGGCAGGTAGATCGGCTCGGCGTCGGTCTTCTCACCGATGGTCTTGAGGTCGTTGTAGAACTCGTCGCGCGTCTTGGGCGTGTCCTTGATGCCCGCGTCCGCCCAGATCTTCTTGTTGTAGACGACCACGCGGTTGACCACGAACCACGGAGCGGCGTACTGCTTGCCGTCGAAGACGGCGGACTTGTTGAGGGACTCGGACCAGTCGGTGCCGATCTCGCTCTTGAGGTCACTCAGGTCCGCCAGGCCGCCGGTCTTGGCGTAGGCCGGGGTCTGGGTGTTGCCGATCTCGAAGACGTCGGGGGGGTTCTCCTCGGAGAGAGCGGTGGTCAGCTTCTGCTGGATACCGTTCCACTTCTGGATCTCGAACTCGACCTTGGCCTTGGTCTTCGCCTCGAACTCCTTGGCGAGGTCCGCCTGCCAGTCGTCGGGCGAGGAACCGTCCATCACCCACACGGTGAGCGTCTCGCCGGCGTAACCGTCCGCCCCGGCCTTCTTGTCGTCGTCACCGCTGTCGCCCCCGCACGCCGCGACCGAGACCATCATGCCCGCGATACCGATCGCGGCTATCAGCTTGCGCTTCACGCCAACCCTCCTCAGGGATGCCACACAACCCCCCTGCCTCCCCGCGGTTGCTCGTCGACGCGGACCGCCCATGGGGCCGGGACCTGGACCAATGGTGTAGACCAGTAGGGGGAGCTTGGCCCAGACCAATAGGGCTGTCAAGGGTGTTCAAGCGCGCTCCACGCGTCCGTGATGCGACCGAGATATGCAGGGACCTTTCATTGCGCAAGCGACAGATCGGACGGACCGGGACCGGGTGTACCACCGCCCATCCAATGACGTACCGGTACGGTTCTGAACGCGCGTACCAGCGACTCCCGGCGGCGCTGTGGACTAGACCAACAGGGGACGCGGAGGTATACAGAAGGGATCACGGAGCGTGCGGGACCATCCCGGCGCGGAGCCGTGCCACGATGTGAGCCGTGGCCGACAGGGACAGCGGTCGCTTCGGCATCCGGAGCCGGGAAGGCAGAACATGAGCACCGACGTCAGCAGTGCGGAGAACGAGGGTGGGGCGACCGTCCGTACCGCGCGCGTGCCCAAGTACTACCGCCTGAAGAAGCATCTGCTCGACATGACCCGGACCCAGACACCGGGCACCCCCGTGCCGCCCGAGCGCACGCTGGCCGCGGAGTTCGACACCTCGCGCACGACGGTGCGTCAGGCCCTCCAGGAACTGGTCGTCGAAGGCCGCTTGGAGCGCATTCAGGGCAAGGGCACCTTCGTCGCCAAGCCGAAGGTGTCGCAGGCCCTGCAACTCACCTCGTACACCGAGGACATGCGGGCCCAGGGCCTCGAACCCACCTCGCAGCTGCTGGACATCGGCTACATCACCGCCGACGACCGGCTCGCCGGGCTGCTGGACATCACGGCCGGCGGGCGGGTGCTGCGCATCGAGCGGCTGCGCATGGCCAACGGCGAACCCATGGCCATCGAGACCACCCACCTGTCTGCCAAGCGCTTCCCGGCCCTGCGCCGCTCCCTGGTGAAGTACACGTCCCTCTACACCGCGCTCGCCGAGGTGTACGACGTCCATCTCGCCGAGGCCGAGGAGACCATCGAGACCTCCCTGGCCACCCCGCGCGAGGCCGGCCTGCTCGGCACCGACGTCGGCCTGCCCATGCTGATGCTCTCCCGGCACTCGCAGGACCGGACGGGCCAGCCGGTGGAATGGGTGCGCTCGGTGTACCGGGGCGACCGCTACAAGTTCGTCGCCCGGCTGAAGCGCCCCCAGGACTGACGCCGGCCGCAGGGCGTACCCGGCAAATCCCCGCACTCGCCACCACGAAGTTGCAGTTGAGGACCGATATACGGACGAGGTCTTCCACTGTCTCGACACCGTCCCCTACATTTCGTGCGCACTGCACGAGGTGATCAGCGAGGGGACGGAGCCACCGCATGTCACAAGCCCCGGAAGTGAGCAGAGGGCCGACGGTGACGCCGGTGCGCGTCGTCATCGGCCTCTGCCTTGCCGCACCGTTCGTCGCCATGCTGTGGGTGGGTTCGTACGCGAAGACGGACCCGGCCTTCATCGGCATCCCGTTCTTCTACTGGTACCAGATGGCGTGGGTGCTCATCTCCACCGTGCTCACGGTGATCGCCTACAAGCTGTGGCAGCGTGACCAGCGCGCCCGCCGGGAAGGCGGCGCCAAGTGAACGACGGCGTCAACGGCGTCGCACTCGCCGTCTTCATCTTCTTCTTCGTCGCCGTCACGGCCATGGGCTTCCTGGCCGCCCGCTGGCGCCGGGCCGCGAACGACCAGAGCCTCGACGAGTGGGGCCTGGGCGGCCGCTCGTTCGGCACCTGGGTCACCTGGTTCCTGCTGGGCGGCGACCTGTACACCGCGTACACCTTCGTGGCCGTACCGGCGGCGATCTACGCGGCGGGCGCGGCCGGCTTCTTCGCGGTGCCGTACACGATCCTGGTCTACCCCCTGATCTTCACCTTCCTGCCGCGGCTGTGGTCGGTCTCCCACAAGCACGGGTACGTGACGACCTCGGACTTCGTGCGCGGCCGGTTCGGCTCGAAAGGGCTGTCGCTGGCAGTCGCCGTGACCGGCATCCTGGCCACGATGCCGTACATCGCGCTCCAGTTGGTCGGCATCCAGGCCGTGCTGGACGTGATGGGCGTCGGCGGCGGCGAGGACACCAACTGGTTCGTCAAGGACCTGCCCCTGCTGATCGCCTTCGGCGTGCTGGCCGCGTACACGTACTCGTCGGGGCTGCGCGCGCCCGCGCTGATCGCGTTCGTCAAGGACACGCTGATCTACATCGTGATCGCGGTGGCCATCATCTACATCCCGATCAAGCTCGGCGGCTTCGACGACATCTTCGCCGCGGCGAACGACAAGTTCACCGAGTCGGGCAACGGCGGACTGGTGCCGGACCACGGCGGCCAGTGGACGTACGCCACCCTGGCGCTCGGCTCGGCGCTCGCGCTCTTCATGTACCCACACTCGATCACCGCGACGCTGTCCTCGCGCAGCCGTGAGGTGATCCGGCGCAACACCACCATCCTGCCGCTGTACTCGCTGATGCTGGGCCTGCTCGCGCTGCTGGGCTTCATGGCGATCGCGGCGGGCGTGCAGGTGAAGAACGGGCAGCTGGCGATCCCCCAGCTGTTCGAGAACATGTTCCCGGACTGGTTCGCCGGCGTGGCCTTCGCGGCGATCGGCATCGGGGCCCTGGTCCCGGCGGCGATCATGTCGATCGCCGCCGCGAACCTCTTCACCCGCAACATCTACAAGGACTTCATCAAGCCGGACGCCACCCCGGCCCAGGAGACGAAGGTCTCCAAGCTGACGTCCCTGCTGGTGAAGGTAGGTGCGCTGGTCTTCGTCCTCGGCATGGACAAGACGGTCGCGATCAACTTCCAGCTGCTCGGCGGCATCTGGATCCTGCAGACCTTCCCGGCCCTGGTCGGCGGCCTGTTCACCCGCTGGTTCCACCGCTGGGCGCTGCTCGGCGGCTGGGCGGTCGGCATGGTCTACGGCACGGTCGCCGCGTACGGTGTCGCCTCGCCGACGCAGAAGCACTTCGGCGGCTCCTCGAAGGAGATCCCCGGCATCGGCGAGATCGGCTACATCGGCCTCACCGCCTTCGTGCTGAACGTCCTGGTCACCGTGGTCCTGACCTTCGTCATGAGGGCCTTCAAGGCGCCCGACGGCGTCGACGAGACGAAGCCGGGCGACTACACGGCGGACGCCGGCGACCCGGGCGTCGAGACGGAGCTGCCGCCGGCCACGGCGGGTACCTCGCACTGACCTGCGGTACGCGACCGGTACGCGGCGGGCCGTCGGAGAAATCCGGCGGCCCGTTGTCGTACCCGTCCGGCACACTCGGCGTCATGGACTTCGTGATCCGGCAGGCGGCGACGGACGAGTACGGCACCCTCGGTGAGATCACCGCGCGGGCCTATCTTCGCGACGGCCTCCTCGACTTCGGCGAGGACGACGCGTACCTCGGTGAGCTGAGGGACGTGGCGAAGCGCGCGGCGGCCGCCGAGGTGCTGGTCGCGGCGGCGGACGGCCGGGTGCTCGGCGGCGTGACCTTCGTGCCGTCCGGTGGCCCGATGGCCGACGTCGCCCGGACCGGCGAGGCCGAGATACGGATGCTCGCCGTCGCCCGCGAGGCACGCGGACGCGGGGTGGGCGAGGCCCTCGTACGGGCCTGCGTCGACCGGTCCCGGGCCGTCGAGCGCTGCGCGCGCGTCGTGCTGTCGACCCAGCGCACCATGCGCACCGCCCACCGTCTCTACGCACGACTGGGCTTCACCCGCACCCCCGACCGCGACTGGAACCCGCTGCCGGAGCTCGACGACATCACGCTCCTCGCCTACGAAATGACGCTCTGACACCTGCACCACTTCTCGACGATCCCTCCGCGACACAACATCTGGGGGGCGTTCGCCGAACCCGGCACAAGATGTATGCTCATGCTCGCTGTCGCCGCAGGGGAATCCGGTGCGAATCCGGAACTGTCCCGCAACGGTGTACTTGTGCGCTCATGTGCGCGAGTCCAGTCCGAGGACCTGTCGACAGTGCGCCCGGCCGTCCCGGTCCGGGTGCCATGACGTCCGGGCCTCGTGGAGTGGGCCGGTGGACGCGACGCCGCGTGCGCTCGTGAGCTGCCCCCTGCCCTCCGCCAGGCCCCGTGCCGAGCGAGGGAGTGCCCCCACGTGACCATCGCGCCAGCCGACCCGGTTTCAGCGACCCCGGTGACGACCTCAGCAACCCCAAGGACCCCGGTGGCCCCGGCGACCGGGGAGTCCGACGGCCCCGGTGCCGCCCTGCTGCGGACCCTGACCGGGCTGACCGCCGACCTCCCCGGCGCCGACCCCGGCCGGGTCGCCGCCGCCGCACTGCGCGGCCGGTCCGCCCACGCGGACGAGTCCGAGCTGCGCGAGCTCGCCACCGAGGCGGCAGCCGGTCTGATCTCCGAGGACCCGGTCTACTCCCGGCTGGCCGCCCGGCTGCTGACCATCGGCATCCGCGCCGAGGCCGCCTCCCAGGGCGTCACCAGCTTCACCGAGTCGGTCGCCACCGGCCACCGCGAGGGCCTGATCGCCGACCGCACCGCCGAGTTCGTCCGGTCGCACGCGGACCGCCTGGACGCGCTGGTCGACCCGGCCGCCGACGACCGCTTCGGCTACTTCGGGCTGCGCACCCTGCACAGCCGCTACCTGCTCCGGCACCCGCTCACCCGCAGGCCCGTCGAGACGCCCCAGCACTTCCTGCTGCGCGTCGCCGCCGGGCTCGCCGAGGACGACACCGTACGGTCGTTCGACGAAGTGGCCGCGCTCTACGCGCTGATGAGCCGCCTGGACTACCTGCCTTCCTCCCCCACCCTGTTCAACTCGGGGACCCGGCACGCCCAGATGTCGTCCTGCTACCTGCTGGACTCCCCCAAGGACGAGCTGGACTCCCTCTACGACCGGCTCCACCAGGTCGCCCGCCTCTCCAAGCACGCCGGCGGCATCGGCATCGCCTACTCCCGTGTCCGCGCCCGGGGATCGCTGATCCGCGGCACCAACGGGCATTCCAACGGCATCGTGCCGTTCCTGAAGACGCTGGACGCCTCGGTCGCCGCCGTGAACCAGGGCGGCCGGCGCAAGGGCGCGGCGGCGGTGTACCTGGAGACCTGGCACGCGGACATCGAGGAGTTCCTGGAGCTGCGGGACAACACCGGCGAGGACGCCCGCCGCACCCACAACCTGAACCTGGCGCACTGGGTCCCCGACGAGTTCATGCGCCGGGTGGACACCGACGGACAGTGGTCGCTGTTCTCCCCCGTCGACGTGCCCGCGCTGACGGACCTGTGGGGCGAGGAGTTCGACGCCGCCTACCGCGAGGCCGAAGCCGCGGGTCTGGCCCGCAGGACCCTCCCCGCCCGTGAGCTGTACGGCCGCATGATGCGCACCCTCGCGCAGACCGGCCAGGGCTGGATGACCTTCAAGGACACCGCCAACCGCACCGCCAACCAGACCGCCGAGCCGGGCCACGTCGTCCACTCCTCCAACCTCTGCACGGAGATCCTGGAGGTCACCGACGACGGGGAGACGGCGGTCTGCAACCTGGGCTCGGTGAACCTGGGCGCGTTCGTGGACCCGGACTCCCAGGACATCGACTGGGAGCGCCTGGACGCCACCGTCCGCACCGCCGTCACCTTCCTGGACCGGGTGGTCGACATCAACTTCTACCCGACCGAGCAGGCGGGGCGTTCCAACGCCCGCTGGCGCCCGGTGGGCCTGGGCGCGATGGGCCTCCAGGACGTCTTCTTCCAGCTGCGCCTGCCCTTCGACTCGGCCGAGGCGAAGACCCTTTCCACCCGCATCGCCGAGCGGATCATGCTCGCCGCGTACGAGACGTCCGCCGGCCTCGCCGAGCGCCGCGGCCCCGCGCCGGCCTGGGAGAAGACCCGTACCGCCCGGGGCGTGCTGCACCCCGACCACTACGGCGTCGAGCCCACCTGGCCCGAGCGCTGGGCGGCCCTGCGCCAGCGCGTCGCCACGACCGGCCTGCGCAACTCCCTGCTCCTGGCCATCGCGCCGACCGCCACCATCGCCTCCATCGCGGGCGCCTACGAGTGCATCGAGCCGCAGGTGTCCAACCTGTTCAAGCGCGAGACGCTGTCCGGCGAGTTCCTCCAGGTCAACTCGTACCTGGTGGACGACCTCAAGCGGCTCGGCGTGTGGGACGCCCGCACCCGCGAGGCGCTGCGCGAGGCGAACGGCTCGGTGCAGGGCTTCGGCTGGATCCCCGAGGAGGTCCGCGCGCTGTACCGCACCGCCTGGGAGATCCCGCAGCGCGGACTGATCGACATGGCTGCCGCCCGCACCCCGTACCTCGACCAGGCCCAGTCGCTGAACCTGTTTCTGGAGACGCCGACCATCGGGAAGCTCTCCTCGATGTACGCGTACGCCTGGAAGCAGGGCCTGAAGACCACCTACTACCTGCGTTCGCGCCCGGCAACCCGCATCGCTCGCGCCGCCGCCCGGACCACCGTCCCCGCGCAGGCCGCCCCCGCCCCCGACGCGGTCGCCTGCTCCCTGGAAAACCCCGAGTCCTGCGAGGCCTGTCAGTAATGAACGAGAACACGAAGAACCTGCTCGACCCGGGCTTCGAACTGACGCTGCGCCCCATGCGCTACCCGGACTTCTACGAACGGTACCGGGACGCCATCAAGAACACCTGGCACGTGGAGGAGGTCGACCTCCACTCGGACGTCACCGACCTGGAGAAGCTGAGCCCCGAGGAGCAGCACCTGATCGGCCGGCTGGTGGCCTTCTTCGCCACCGGTGACTCGATCGTCGCGAACAACCTGGTGCTCACGCTCTACAAGCACATCAACTCCCCGGAGGCGCGGCTGTACCTGAGCCGGCAGCTGTTCGAGGAGGCCGTGCACGTCCAGTTCTACCTGACTCTGCTGGACACCTATCTGCCCGACCCTCAGGACCGCAACGCGGCCTTCGCGGCGGTCGAGAACATCGCCTCGATCCGCGAGAAGGCCGGATTCTGCTTCAAGTGGATGGACTCGGTCGAGTCGATCGACCGGCTGGAGACCACGGCCGACCGCCGCCGTTTCCTGCTCAACCTCATCTGCTTCGCCGCGTGCATCGAGGGACTGTTCTTCTACGGTGCCTTCGCCTACGTCTACTGGTTCCGCAGCCGGGGCCTGCTGCACGGCCTGGCCACCGGCACCAACTGGGTGTTCCGGGACGAGACGATGCACATGTCCTTCGCCTTCGACGTCGTCGACACCGTGCGCAAGGAGGAACCGGAGCTGTTCGACGACGCGCTCGAGCGGCAGGTCACCGACATGCTGAGGGAGGCCGTCGAGGCCGAGCTGCAGTTCGCGCGCGACCTGTGCGGTGACGGCCTCCCGGGCATGAACACCGACTCGATGCGGCAGTACCTGGAGTGCGTCGCCGATCAGCGCCTGACGCGCCTCGGCTTCGCCCCGGTGTACGGCTCCGAGAACCCCTTCTCCTTCATGGAGCTGCAGGGCGTTCAGGAGTTGACCAACTTCTTCGAGCGGCGTCCCTCGGCGTACCAGGTGGCGGTGGAGGGCACCGTCGACCTCGACGAGGACTTCTGAGTCTTCTTCCGCACTCCCTCCCCCTCCTGGGCCTCCCTGAGCTGACGGTCGACGCGCTTCTCGCGCACGATGCCGATCACCGAGGGGAGGACCATGAGGACGAGGAGTCCGAAGGTCGCGAGCATTCCGATCAGGGCTTCTGTCTGGTTTCCGGTCATGACACCACTGTCGCGCCGGATACTCCTTACCGGGAGTGGCAGGACTGCCGTAAGGCCTCGATTTCCTGCCACTGGCGAGGCACACTCGCGGCATGCTGAAGAACGTGGCCGCCGTACTGATGGACGGCGCACATCCCTTCGAACTCGGCGTGGTCTGCGAGGTCTTCGGCATCGACCGGAGTGACGAGGGCCTGCCGAGGTACGACTTCGCGGTGGTGTCCGCTCAGGGCCCGACGCTGAGCACCCATGTCGGCGGGCTCTCCGTCTCCACGCCGTACGGGCTGGACCGACTGGAGGACGCCGACCTGATCGCCGTCCCGGCGGGGAGCGACTACGCCCGCCGGGAGTACCCGCCCGAGCTGCTGGACGCCCTGCGGCGGGCGGTGGACCGGGGCGCGCGGGTACTGAGCGTGTGCTCCGGGGTGTTCGTGCTGGGCGCCGCCGGGCTGCTGGACGGACGGCGCTGCGCGGTGCACTGGCGCCACGCGGCCGAGCTGGCCCGGCAGTACCCGCGGGTGGCCGTGACGCCCGACGTGCTGTACGTGGACGAGGACCCGGTGATCACCAGCGCCGGCACCGCCGCCGGCATCGACGCCTGTCTGCACATCGTCCGCAAGGAACAGGGCACGGACGTCGCCAACAGGATCGCCCGGCGCATGGTCGTGCCGCCGCACCGGGACGGCGGTCAGGCCCAGTACATCGAACGGCCACTCCCGCGCTCGTCCTGCGACACGGTCGGCGAGGTGCTGGCCTGGATGGAACAGCACCTCGACGAGGAGGTCACCGTCGAGCAGCTCGCGGCGCGGGCGCACATGTCCCCGCGCACCTTCGCCCGCCGCTTCCAGCAGGAGACGGGTACGACTCCCTACCGCTGGATCCTGCGCCAGCGTGTACTGCTGGCCCAGCGGCTGCTGGAGGCGACGGACGAGACGATGGACGCGATCGCGTGGCGTACCGGCTTCGGCACGGCGGCGGCCCTGCGGCACCAGTTCGTCAGGGCCCTGGCCACCACTCCGCACGCCTACCGGCGCACCTTCCGCGGCCCGGAGGCCGTCGCCTGAGCGGGGCCACCACGCCCCTGGCCCGTGCCACGGGTCACCGTGCCACGGGTCACCGTGCCACAGGCCTGACCAGCAGGTCGTGCGGCCGGAGCGTGATGCCCACGCGGACCGCGTCGTTCGAGCCCGCCACCTGCTCGAAGCGGTACTTCGTGGCCAGCGCCGCCGTGATCAGCGTCAGCTGCGCCATGGAGAAGTGGTCGCTGGGGCACTTCCGCTTGCCCGCGCTGAACGGCTTCATGGCGTATTTCGGCACGTTCGCCGCGCGTTCCGGGAGCCAGCGGTCCGGGTCGAACTCCAGGTTGGCGTCGTACGACTTCGGATCGCGTTGGATTGCGTACGGACTGTAGATGATGTCCGCACCGGCCGGAATGCGATAGTCACCGAGTTCGGTCTCGACGACCGCGCGCCGCGTCAATACCCATACGGCGGGACGCAAACGCATGGTCTCCACGATGACATTGCCGGTGTGGGTGAGCTTGCGGACGTCACCGAATGCCACGGGACGTCCGCCGGTGACCGCTTCGACTTCGTCGCGTATGCGGTCGGCATGTACCGGATGCTCGGCAAGTGCCTGCAGCAACCACATGATCGTGGAGGCGATGGTCTCACTGCCGGGGGTGAGTATCGCGACCACCTGGTCGTGGATCTCCTGTTCCCCGATCGGGTCGCCATTGTCGTCCTTCGCCTCCAGCAATGCCGTCAGCAAATCGTCCGGCTTTTGACCGGATGCACGGCGCTCGGCGACGATCTCGTCGACCAGGAGGTGCAGATCGGCCAGCGCGTTGTTGAATTCGCGGTTGGCCGGCAGCGGCAGCCTGTAGAGCGGGCCCAGCGGGACCACCATCCGCCGGTACATGCCCCGGAAGACGGTGGCGAGCGCCACGCACAGCCGTTCGGCCCGCTCGTCCATGTACTGGCCGCGCAGCAGGCAGCGGGCCGCGACGCGCACGGCGACGCGGAAGGACTCGGAGGTGGCGTCGACGGTCTGCCCGGGCTGCCAGCGCTCGGCGAGCGCGTGCGCCTCCTCCTCCATGATCGGCCCGTAGGCGGGGATCGCGTCGAGCTTGAAAGCCGGCTGGATGGTCCGTCGCTGACGGCGGTGGAGCGGGCCGTTGGCGGTCGCCACTCCCTCCTTGCCGAGCAGGCCCTCCAGCGACTCCCACAGCGGACCGGCTATGTGGTAGTCGGGGCTCAGGGCCAGGGCGCCGGTGAGCTCCGGGGTGGTGACGGCGTACACGGTCTTCGGGCCGAGCTTGATGCGCACGATGTCGCCGTGGTCGCGCAGCTGGGCCATGTAGGCCAGCGGGTCGCGGGCCAGCTTCCAGCCGTGGCCGAGGAGCGGGATGCCACCACCCGCCACGGGCGGCTCACGCAGCTCCGGTGCCTCTTCGGCCCGGGTCTCGGGATTGACGGACTCGACGGTCATTTCTCACCTGCCGCTTCGTTGTTGACGTACGGGGGCGTGGACCGGTCGTCCCAGCTGTCGACCATGTAACGGCCGGACTCGTGGTGGAACCAGTAGACGGAACTGAACCAGTTCCGCATATTGCCGACGTTGGCCCGTACGGCGCCGCTCAGTTCCTTTCCGCGCACGGTGCCGTCGTCGAGTTCGTCGGCGAACCGTAACGCGTCCTGCTCTACGGAGAGGAATTCGGTGATGCACTCCTCGACGCGTAGACGGACTTCTCCGATTGCTTCTTCCAGAGTCAGCCCGTGATGGGTGATGAGACTTATTCCGAGATTGTGGACCTCGTCGCCCGCTATTTCTTTCGGGAGTGAGCACAGGTCGTTGTACCAGGCGGCGAATTCCTGGCTCAGCAGCGCCGCCCGGCGATATGCCGGATACTTTCGGACGGCGTCCGGGAGTTCACAGCCCGCGCTCGGCTCCAGCAGGTCGGTCCAGATCCAGTGGGCGAACGTGAGCCGGCGCAGCTCGAGGTACTCCTCCACGCCGGGCACGACGCCGCGGGCGCGGTTGAGGAATTCACGGTCGTACGCCTCGATCACCGCGTGGAAATGCCGGGCGAACCGGGTGTTCCAGGTCGCCGGCGGAGGCAGGAAGGCGTACAGCCGCCGCACACTGTCGGCGAACCCGGCGACCAGCGTGTCCTCGTGGTGCAGATGGTCCTCCGGTGAGTCGAGTGCCGTGTGCAGCTGGTCCCGAAGTCGTCGCCAGGCGGCCGGACGGCCGTGGACGATGTCCCGGTCGTGCCGGTCGTCCCAAACGAAGAACCACGCGCTGTAGTCCGCTATCGCCTGCATGACCTCGTCGGGGGCGCCCAGGTAGTACCCCGCCATGAGGTCCGTGTAGCACAGGCCATCGGCATATTCCACGACCTTGTCCGCCG
>NZ_BAABCQ010000158.1:0-17960 GCF_039539045.1 Streptomyces marokkonensis | reverse complement strand
GCGCCCGACTTCGCGCAGCTGGTCGAGATCCACCGCAAACCCGGCTACGACCCGGCCGAACTCTTCATGGACCCCCTCGACCCCTACGTCAAGGTCAAGGCGGCCTCCGCGCTGGCCCGCAAGAAGCTCGGCATGCGCTACCGCATGGCGGTCGTACCCCTGGACCCCACACCCATCCGCGGCAGCCACGGCCGCCTCCCCGCGAGCGACGACGACGGTCCGGTGCTCCTGTGCTCGCGGCCCGGCGCGGTCACGGGCCCGGTGGCGGCCACCGAGGTCAAAGACCTGTTGCTGCGCCTCGCGGGGGCGACGGTCAGGTGGGGATCCCCTCCCGCCTGACCGTCGGGACGGGGATGCCGAGCGCCCGCAGCTGCTGGAACGGGTTCATGAACTCACGGTTCTGCACGATCTTTCCGTCGTCGAGTGCGAACGAGTGCAGGAAGTGGTTCTCGTAGTAGCCCTCGGGATACCCCGGGAACAGGATCCTGCCGTGGCCGTCGCACTCGACCCAGAAGAAGTTCGGGTCCTGCGTCTCGAAGACCTGGATGTTGTACCACTCCCAGTCGGGGAACATCTTCAGCGACCAGACGCCGTGCTCGGCCAGCCGGTCGCGGCCCTTGATGACGATGGGTTCCCCGGTGTCAGCGGTCCACAGTCCGCCGCTGCCGTGCTCCACGAACAGCTCGTGGCGGCGCAACCGCGCCTGCCCCTTCGTGTCCGCCAGGTACTTCTCGACGGTGGCTCGGTTCTTGCGCCGCAGTGCGGCGGCGTCGGTGAAGCCGTGTGCTGCGCCGTCAGCCATGGTGTCCCCTCGGCAATGTGGTCGGGCCGGTCCAGCCGCATTGTCCATCGGGCGGCTCGGAGCCGGGTCGAGCGGTGTTCGAGCCCGCCGCGATGTTCCGGGCGCACGCTGATGCACGCATGCCGGGCCCGTGCATCCTCCGTGCGCCCGTGGGCCCCGAACGGCATGGGGAGAGAGGACCGTACCGATGGCAGCCGACCGCGACCGCCACGAGGAGCTGCTCGATCTGGCTCTTGGATACGTCTACTCGGCGGCGCTGCACGCCGCCGCGCGCTTCGGCGTCGCCGACCGCCTGGCGGACGGGCCGCGCACCGCGGACGAGCTGGCCGGGGCGGTGGGAGCCGACGGTTCGCATCTGTACCGGATGCTGCGCTTCCTCGCCGCCAAGGGCGTCTTCCGCGAGGACGAGACGGGCCGCTTCCATCTCACGCCGCTCGCCGAACCGCTGCGCGGGGATGCGCCGCGGTCGCTGCGCGACTACATCGCGGTGCGCGGCGAGCCGGCGTTCTGGGAATCGGCGGGCCGTCTCCACGACGCGGTCCGTACGGGCACCACCGCGTTCGAGAGTATCTACGGTGTTCCGTTCTACGACCATGTGGCGGCCGAGCCGGAGTTCGGCCGGGACTTCAACTCCAGCATGGCCGCGTTCTCGGAGGCGTTGAGCAATGACGTCGCGGCGGTCTGCGAGTTCCCTGCCGCCGCGAGCGTCGTGGACGTGGGAGGCGGGCGCGGCGGTCTGCTGCGGGCGGTGCTGCGTCGCAACCCTCGGCTGACGGGCACCCTGGTCGACCTGGAGAACGTGGTGGCCGGGCATGTGCTCGACGTTCCCGAGCTGGCCGGCCGGTGGAGCGCCGAGCCCGGGGACTTCTTCGTCTCCGTGCCGGCCGGCGCCGACGTCTACCTGCTCAAGCATGTGCTGGCCAGTTGGCCGGACGAGCAGTGTCTGCGGATACTGCGCACGTGCCGGGCCGCCATGCCCGCGCACGGTCGGCTCCTTGTCATCAACGCGATGATTCCGGCGGGCAACGAGCCGCATCCGGGGAAGACCATCGACATGCTGATGATGACGGTGCTCGACGGCAGGGGCCGTACCCGCGCGGAGTACGAGGCGCTGCTGGCAGCCGCGGGTTTCGCCGTGGCGGGCTTCGCCGAGCCGTCGCCGCACGCGTCGGTCCTCGAGGCCGTCGCGGCGGGCTGATCAGACGGCGCTCGGGGCCGTGGCGGCAGCGAGCAGGCCGGTCAGGACCTCGGCGATGATGCGGGGGCCCTCCCGGGTGAGCACGGACTCTGCGTGGAACTGGACGGAGGCGAAGCCGTCGCCGCGCAGCGCGTGCACCTCGCCGGTGGCGGCGTCCCTGCTCACGCGGACCGTTCCCACCGCGGCCGGATGAGCCGGAACGAGCAGGTCGTCCTCACTGACCAGGGCGAAGGTGTTGTAGAACCCGACGTGTTCGGGGGCGCCGAACAGGTCGATCTCCCGTTGCACGCCCTGGTTGGGCACCTCCCTGCGGCGCAGGGGCAGGCCGAGGCGGAGGCCGAGGACCTGGTGGCTGAGGCACACCGCGAGGAACGGGCGCCGCTCGCGCAGCAGGGTGTCGACGGTGGTGTGCAGGTGCCGCATCCTGGGGTGTGCGGCTTCCTGGGGGTCTCCCGGGCCGGGCCCCATCACCACCAGGTCGTAGTCGTCGAAGGCGTACTCCTCGTCGTAGCGGCGCGTCGTCACGCGCAGCCCCAGGGACCGCAGCTGGCGGTCGATCATCGAGGTGAAGGTGTCCTCGGCGTCGACGACGAGGACGCTGCGCCGGGCCAGTCGGCCCCGCTGCGCACCGCGGGCTTCCTCGTGCGACAGCCAGAAGTGTGCGAGGGCGTCGTTGCGCCGTTCCAGCGCCCGGCGCACGCTCGGGTGGTCGGCGAACCGGTTCGTGCGGTCCCCGTCGAGGGCGGCGACGAGTCCTGCGGCCTTGGCCCGGGTCTCCGCCGCTTCGGAGGCCGGTTCGGAGTGGCGCACGATGGTGGCGCCCACGCCGATGCCGATACGCCCTTCGCGGCTGATGTCGGCGGTACGGATGAGGATCGCGGAGTCCATGACCCGCTGTCCGTCGTCGTCCTGCCCGATGAGCGCGGCGGTGCCGCTGTAGTAGCCGCGCCCGCCCGGCTCGTACCGGTGGATGGTGCGGCAGGCACTCTCCAGCGGACTGCCGGTGACGGTCGGCGCGAACATCGTCTCGCGGAGGATGTCCCGCACATCGAGTGCGGTGCGTCCCTCGATGAAGTACTCGGTGTGGGCGAGCCGGGCCATCTCCTTCAGGTACGGGCCGACGACGCGGCCGCCGTCGTCGCAGATCCGGGCCATCATCTTCAGTTCCTCGTCGAGGACCATGTGGAGCTCGTCGGTCTCCTTGCGGTCGTCGAGGAAGCCGAGGACGCCAGCGAGGGTGGGGCCGGTCGGGGGGTAGCGGTAGGTGCCGCTGATGGGGTTCATGACGGCGGTGCCGGCCCGGAGACTGATGTGCCGTTCCGGGGAGGCTCCGACCAGGGTGCGGGTGCCGGTGTGGATCAGGAAGGTCCAGTGCACCCCCGACTCGCGCTCCAGGAGCCTGCGGAACAGGGAGGGGGCGCTGTGCGGCCCGTAGTCGGTGATGTCGGCGACGAAGGTGCGTCTGATGACGAAGTTCGCTCCTTCCCCGGTGCCGATCATCTCTTTGAGGATGCGGCGCACCACCTCTTCGTACGCGGCGTCGTCGAGGTCGAAGGTTGCGCCGGACATCGGGGTCGGCACGTCGGGCAGGCGTGCCGACACCTCGTTCAGGGGCAGTCGTTGCTGCCCGGTCACGGTCATGGCAACCAGGGGGGTCCCGTCGTCGGCGCAGTCGAAGCCGCGCTCGGCGAGCTGCCGGTACGGCAGGACGGCCAGCACCTCGTGGCGGGCGCCGGGCCCCGGGGAGGGGGGCAGCGGGATGTCGGCGAGCGTGGCGGGCCGGGACACCGGGCCCGTCAGGACGTCGACGTCACCGGGCCCGCCGGTGACGGGCCGGTGTATCAGGGCGTAGGCCTCCAGTCGCCCCTCCAGCACCGCGTCGAGCAGATCGGGGTGGTCGGGACTCATGCGAACACTTCCTTGACCGTGGTGACACGGGCGCAGCGGTGGGCGGCGTACGTGAGGGCGGACCGGTGGTGGGTGTGGGAGAAGTCGGCGGTGGCGTCGGCGACGAGGAAGGGCTGGATGTCGTTCGTGAAGGCGTCGACCACGGTGGCGAGCACGCCGATGTGGGCGTAGACACCGCAGACGACGAGCTGGTCGCGGCCCTGGTCCCGCATCCATCGCAGCAGGTCGGTCCGGAAGAACGCGCTGTAGCGCCACTTGGTGAGGATCCGGTCGTTTCGGCCGGGTGCGAGCGCGTCGACCACCGCTCTGTCCTCGGGGGTGGTGCGCATTCCCGGGCCCCAGAAGTCTTTGAGCAGGCCGCGCTGTTCGTCGGTCATGCCGCCCGGTTGGACGGTGTAGGCGACCGGGACGCCGGCTGCCGCGCATCGCTCGCGCAGCAGTGCGGCGTTGCGCACGAGCTGGGAGCGGAGCTGGCCGGGGAGCGGCTGGAGGAAGTACCGCTGCATGTCGTGGACGAGGAGGACCGCCCGCTCGGGGACGGCGGTCCAGTCCACGAGGGGTGCGGGAAGGTCACCCGCGGCGGGCAACGGGTACGAGCTGATGGGGGGTATGCCGGTCATGGGCTCCACTTCCTGATGGCTTTCCCGGGGCTCAGGCGGTCCAGGCCGAGACCACGGACATCGCCTGTGAGGGGTTGAGGCGGGGGTCGCAGTGGGAGGTGTATCGATCGCCCACCGCGTCGAGGTCGGCTTCGCCCGTGGCGCATTCCGTGACGTCGTCCGGGGTGGTCTCCAGGTGCAGTCCATGGCCGGCGCCGCGTACGGCGCGGACGAGACGGGGCAGCCGTCCGGCGACGGCATGGGCGCCCATCCGCACGATGAGGGTGAGCCGGCCGGGCTCGCGCCGCGGGTCGAGGCGTTCGCACAGGGCGAGCAGGTCGTCGGGGTGCGTGGTGCGGCCGATCTTGCAGGCCACCGGGTTGCTCACCTGGGCCAGCAGGGCGATGTGGGCGCCCTCGACCTGACGGGTGCGCTCGCCGGTCCCTGGCCAGTGGGTCGATCCGAGGAACAGGCGACCCGTGGCGGGGTCGGTGCGCAGCAGGGGGATCTCGTAGTCGAGGACGAGGGCCTCGTGGCTCGTCCACACCCGGGCGGTCGCCTGTGCGCCGGTCCAGGTGCCCGATGATGTCGCCGGCCGTCATGCAGCCGTTCAGGATCCGCAGGGGGTCGGGCCTGCGGTGCTCGTGGTCCGGCTGCGGACCGTTGCCCATGTGGCCGGGGAACACGGGCAGTTCGGTGCCGTTGACGAACTCGGTGGTGCCGGAGCGGGGTTCGGCGAACTGTCCCGCGATGCGCCCCGCGCGCAGCACGGGTGTGCGGGTGGCGCGGTCGAGGGCGCCGGCGAGCAGGTCGAGCACGGCCGTCGTGCGGTCGACGTGGAGCCGGGTGCAGTCGTCCGGGTCCTCGGCGCAGTCCCCGGACTGCAGCACCGTGGCGTCGCCGAGTGCCACGGCGCCCAACAGGGTCCGGAGCGTGGTCGCGTCGTCGGCCCGTACGAGCGCAGGGCGGGCGGCCAGCGCTTGCCGCACCCGGTGCACGTGCCGGGGGTCGCTCCATTCGGGCTGCTGCAATGCCCCGCGGACGCGAATCCCCCGTATGACGTCTTCCATGACGCTCCGATCCAGCGGTTTCTGCCGTTGCCGACTCATGGACGGAAGGCATTCCGGGCGGCTCACTATTCCGTCGAGCGCCTGGCGTCTGCAAGGTATTTCACCGTCCCGCGACGGACATCCCAGGGCCGTTCGAGGGGGAATCGAGGACGTTTTGGGTCCGGCGTTTCCTGCTGGGCGTCGGCGTACACCGTGAGGAACACTGCGAGCCCCAGGGCGCCGCTGGCTTCCGGCCCCGGAGCGGTGAAGGGGACGGGCTGCGTACAGCCCGTGGTGAGTGCGCGATACGTGCGCAGCGCGGCTGCGACGAGTTCGGGCGGGGGGTGGTGCGGTGGCTGGGTCGACATGACGGCACTCCTCCTGCAACGCGCTCTACATACGCTTGAATCGCTCTGGAGAATTCATCTACGGAACCCCGGATGCCGCTGAGGAAAACCGCGCTGCCGCTGCCGAACCCTTACTCTCCAGAACTCTGCGGCACGCTCCTCGAAGCTCCTGGAGGTAGAGCGGAATGGAGTTTCGGATCCTTGGTTCTGTAGAAATCTGTGACGATCAGACCGGTCTGCGGGTCATGCCCTCGGGCGTCAAACAGCGGGCGCTGCTGGGCGCCCTGGTGGTGAGCGTCGGCAGGGATGTGCCCTCGGGGCGCCTGGTCGAAGAGCTGTGGGGCGATCGGCCGCCTGCCCGTACGGCCAACGCCCTGCAGGCCCATGTCGCCCGGCTGCGCCGATTGTTGCCGGCCTCCAGCGGTACGGGCGCCCGCCACGACTGGCTGGTGACCAGGCCGACCGGGTACGCCTTGCGGGCCGACCACTCGACCACCGACGCGCAGCGCTTCCACCGGCTGGTCTCCGAGGGACGCAGGTCGGTCTCCGGGGACCCGGAGCGTTCGGTGCAGCTCCTGCGTTCGGCGCTGGCCCTGTGGCGTGGCCGGGCGTTCGAGGGCAGCGAGCGGGGACCCATCTGTGCGACGGAGGCGTCGATACTCGAAGAGGCCCGCATGGTGGCCCTCGAGTCGCTGTACGACGTCTGTCTGCACGTCGGCCAGCATGAGCGCATCACGGGTGAGCTGGAAGGACTCACGGCGAGCCATCCGCTGCGGGAACGGTTCGCCGAGCTGTTGATGATGGCCTTGTACCGGTGCGGTCGGCGGGCCGAGGCGCTGGGCGCGTACGAGCAGGTGTACCGTCGGCTGATCCGCGATCTGGGCGTGGAGCCGGGGCCTTCGCTGCGCCGGTGCCGGGAGGCGATCCTGTACCACCGCGAGCCCCACCCGGCCCGGAGCGTCGAGCCGGGCCGGGCGGAGATGCCGGCGGCGCACACCCCCGATGACGAGGTGAGCGTGCGCCTCCTGCGCAGCGAGGTCGCCGTGCTGCGCCGCCGGGTCGAGGAGCTCTGCCGGGAGCGGCAGGCTCTGGCCACCCGGCACTGCGGCGCCGCGTTCCCGTCCTCCTCACCGGCGTGAGCCGTCCTAGGCACCGGATCGGCAGCTGTCCAACTCGGCGGCCTCGGCGCCGTCCTGGGCCTCCTCGAAGGCGCGCAGTTCGTCGGCGAACACCCGCCACTGCTCCGAGTAGCCGCTCATCAGGGCGGCCATCTGGCCGGTGCAGTGGGGCGGCAGACTGGAGATGATCCGGTGCCGCTCCCGCGCCATGAGCGAGCAGGCCTCCAGCATGCGCAGCACGCTGCGGCCGGCCTCGGTGAGCCGCAAGGAGGGGTCCCTGCGCAGCGACTCGAAGATGGTGAAGAGCTCTCCGGGCGAGCGGGACTCGGCGGCCTGCTGGGCTGCGGGCCGTTCGGTCCTGGGACCGCGTTGGACGGCCTGGCCGCGCTGGCGCGGTGTGACCGGGTCCTCACCGCGCAGCACCCGTTTGCGCACATCTGCGACGGTTACCGGGGATATGCCCGCCTTGCGGGCCACCGCGCGCAGCGACGCGCTGGGATCGGCCTGCAGCAACTCCCCCGCCAGTTCCCGGCCGCGCACACTGTTCAGCGGCCGCAGCCGGCCGTCCAGACCGATGCGGCGCTCACCGCGCGCCGGGTCGACCGAACGCCGCCGGATCTCGGAGATCTTCTTGGCCGACAGGCCGGCGATGACGGCGATGGCCCGGTCCGACCAGTAGGGGTGCGTCGTGACGATCCGCTCGACCGCGGCAGTGCGGTCGGTGTGGGACAGCGGACGTCCCTGGACGATGTTCATCGCCACCGCCAGCAACGCGGCGTCCTGGACCGAGCCGTGGAAGAAGCGGGCCGCGATGTGCCCCCGGCCCCTCAGTTGCGCTGCGCGCAGGCGGTGCAGTCCGTCGATCACGGTCATCGTGTCCCGGTGCACGACGATCGGCGGGAGCTCGGTCTCCAGTTCGGCGAGAGTGAGCGCCCACTTCCCGTCGACCCCTTCGGTTCGGGGCGTCTCGCTGACCCGCACGTCGGACAGCCGTACCTGTTCGACCGGTCCCTCGTGGAGCATGGTGTCGCGCAGGGCGAGCAGGCTTTCGGAGGTGGTGTCGGACGTGGTGGCGGCGACGGGGGACCCGGCGTCCGGTCCGGCGTCGAATCCTGTTCGCCCGGGTACGGGCAGGGGCACGACCTGATTCCTTGTCACCGCGACTCCTCGTCATGGGTGGGCGTGGCGGCCCGTTCGTGGGCCGGAAAGGTCGTCGAGGACACTCGCAACACGGACTGACAGAGCGCTGACGCGGCGCTGACATCGCACGTTCGTGCCGCGCTCGGGACACGCTCCGTCGCAGCAGGCTTCGGCAACGTCCCCGGTCCGTCGCCTCAAGTGGTGCTCCACCGTGGCTCACGGGCCGCCTCCGGTCCCCGTCCGGCCTCGCGGCCGACGCTGGCCAAGGCGGCCCCGGGTTCGGCCCGCAGTCCAACAGAGTCGTCGCAGAGGCAGCCGCGCCGCGGGCCGGCTGTCCCGTTCGGCTGAGCGGAGTGCGGTTGTGAACAGCGGACGTATCGAGGTGTGCCTGGTCGGCGCAGGCCCGCGCGGGCTGTCCGTGCTGGAACGGCTCTGCGCTCAGGAGCGCAAAAGTCGCCCCGCTGCAGCCAGGTGACCATTCATGTCGTCGACCCCGGCCCTCCCGGAGCGGGCCTGGTCTGGCGGCCTTCGCAGTCCCGTCGCCTGCTGATGAACACCGTCGCCTCCCAGGTGACCGTGTTCACGGATGCCAGCGTCACCATCGAGGGGCCGCTGGAGGAGGGCCCGAGTCTGTACCAGTGGGCCGCGTCCCTGGCCGCCAGGGATCCCCGTGCCCTGGTCGCCGGCCGGGACGCGCCGGGCGAGGCGGTACTCGCGCAGGCGCGAGCCCTGGGACCGGACTCGTACCCGACCCGTGTTCTGTACGGCCAGTACCTGTCCTGGGTCTTCCACCACGTCACCGGGAAGGCCGCCGGGCATGTGACGGTGCGGGTGCACCGGGCCCGGGCGGTGCGCCTGGCCGACGGCGACCGGGGCCTCGGCGGTGCCGGGCCGCAGACGGTGGTCCTGGAGGACGGCACCGAACTGTCCGGTCTGTCGGCCGTGGTGCTCGCGCAGGGCCATACGCCGACGACGGCCGACGCCGCCGAGCGGGAGCTGCCGGCGTTCGCGTCCCGCAACGGCCTGGTCCACATCGCTCCGTCCAGCCCGGCGGACGTGGACCTGTCCCGCATCGCCCCGGGCCAGACGGTGCTCGTGCGAGGGCTCGGCCTGAACTTCTTCGACTGCATGGCACTGTTCACCCAGGGCCGCGGCGGATTCTTCGAACGCGTCGAGGGCCGCCTGGTCTACCGTCCGTCGGGCCGGGAGCCTGCGCTGTACGCCGGCTCCCGGCGCGGTGTGCCCTACCAGGCGCGAGGAGAGAACGAGAAGGGGCGCCCACGGGCGTTACCTTCCCAGGCTGCTGACGGCCGAGTACGTCGCCGGTCTCTCTCCCGCCCGGTTCGGCACCGATCTGTGGCCGCTGATCGCCCGGGAAGTGCAGTGCGTCTACTACGAGACGCTGATCGCCCACCGCCACGGCCGGGGCGCCGCGGACGAGTTCGCCGCCGCGTGGCGCCGAGGAGCGCGACGAGGACGGTCCCGCCTTCGTCGCGTCGTCGAGCGTCCTGCCGGGGTCTGACGGGCTTGTCGGTGCGCCCGGAGCGGATGCGCGGGAACACGGAAGCGACCGGCGGACAGCTCGTCTCGGAGCGGGTGCCGGCCGTGCTGGCTCCCGCACTGGGCAAGGCCGCGGCCAAGCAGGTGCTGAGCGACGCCTCGGCGGCCGCGACCGCCGACGGCCGGCCACTGGCCGATGTGCTGGCCGAAGTCCCCCAGGTGCGGGGCCGGTTCACCCGCGCGGAACTGGCCGCACTCCTTGACCCCGCGGCCTACACCGGAGTGGCCGCCGAACTCGTGGACCGGGCGCCGGCCTGACCGGCGGACACGGCAGCAGACACGATTGAGGGCCGCCGCTCGGCCGGGACGGCGGACGCGGCGGCCCTGTGGGCGGTGTCAGGGGTTGAGGACCCAGGCGGAGTTGTGCGCCGTGAAACCGATGTGGGGGTAGTACTCCGTGGCGGCGGGCGCGGACAGCAGCACGATCTTGGCCGTGGGTGCCTCCTTGCGCGTGGCGTCGATGAGCGCGCGGCCGACGCCGGTGCCCTGGTGCTCCCGCACGACGGCGATGTCCGACAGGTAGGTGACGTAGGAGAAGTCCGAGACGCTGCGGGCGATGCCGATCAGCCTGCCGTCGTCGTCACGCGCGACGACGACGAGGTTGGCGTGACGCACCATGTCCGCCATGCGCTGCCGGTCCTCGACGGGGCGGCGTTCACCCAGTCCCGACTCCCGGTACACGGCGAGCACCTGGTCCAGGTCCAGGCTCTCACCGGGGGTGCGGTCAATCGTCCAGGACACTGAGGTCCTCCAATCGGCTGCGGATCACGTCGTGGTTGGTCAGGAAGCGCTGCGGTTCGAGCTGGTCGAGGGTGACGCCGGTCCCGGCGAGCGCGTCGGCGAAGTGCTCGCCCGTGGTGGCGGTGCGGTCGGCGGCCGCCTGGACGCTGCGATAGGCCTGCTCCCGCGGGATGCCCCGGCCCAGGAGCTCGGCCAGAACCGAAGAACTGTAGACCAGCCCGTCGGTCTGGTCGATGTGGGCCCGCATCCGCTCGGCGTCGATCTCCAGGTGGGTGATGAGGCTGACGGCCGCCTCCGCCTGGAAGTGCCCGACGGACAGCGCGTCCGGCAGGATGACGCGCTCGACGGACTGGTGGGCCAGATCGCGTTCGTGCCACAGCGCCACGTCCTCCAGAGCGGCGGTGGCGTAGCCGCGCAACAGCCGGGCCAGACCGCACAGCCGCTCGCTGGTGGTCGGGTTGCGCTTGTGCGGCATGGCGCTCGATCCCTGGTAGGCGCTGCTGCGCCGCTCCTCGACCTCGCGGACCTCGGTGCGCTGCAGCAGCCGCATCTCCAGGGCGATCTGCTCGATGCAGGCGCCCAGCGTGGCGACGGCCTGCAGGAGCTGAGCGTGCCGGTCGCGGGCCACCACTTGGCTGGGGGCGGGTTCGACACCGAGCCCCAGTGCCTCGCACACATGGGTTTCGACGAACGGGTTGATCAGCGCGTACGTGCCGACGGATCCGGAGACGGTACCGACGGCGACAGCGTCACGAGCGGCGGCCAGGCGCGTCACGCAGCGGTCGACGGCGAAGGCGTAGCCGGCGAGTTTGTGCCCGAAGGTGGTGGGTTCGGCGTGGACCCCGTGGGTGCGGCCGACCATGACCGTGTCCCAGTGCTCCAGGGCCCGCTGGACGAGGACGCGACGCAGGCGGCGGGCTGTGCCCTGCAGCAGGTCGGCGGCCCGGCCGAGCGTGTGGCCGAGGGCTGTGTCGACCAGGTCGTAGCTGGTCATGCCGAGGTGGACCCAGACGGCGGAGGTCTCGGGGATGTCCTCGCAGTAGGCTGCCAGGAACGACAGGACCTCGTGGTCGCGTTCCTTCTCGATCTCCGCGACCCGGCTCGGCAGCGGCACCCTGGCCCGTCGCATGTCCTCGACGGCCGCCTCGGGGACGATGCCGAGCCGCATCTGTGCCTCGGAGGCGAGGATCTCCACCCGGGTCCAGAGCGCGTAGCGGTTCTGGTCCGAGAACAACTCGGCCATGGCGGGCAGCGTGTAGCGAGGAATCATGGGACTGCTTTCGTCTGCGGGCGGTCGTTTCAGTAGGCGCCGAAGTACTCGCGCTGCTCCCACTGCGTCGTCCGGTCCGGCTGGGCGGGGTTCTGCGCGCACCAGGTCTCGTAGCGGCTCAGTTCGCTCTCCTTGAGCTTGGTCAGGCACGCCGTGAGCGGCGCGCCGAGCAGTTCGGCGGCGCGCCCGGCGCGGAAGGCGTCCAGGGACTCGCTCAGTGACTGGGGCACCAGCAGTTCTCCGGGTTCGGCGGGTCCCCCGGCAGCCCCGGAGACCAGGCCGTCGAGGCCGGCGAAGAGCTGTGCGGCGATGTTCAGGTACGGGTTGGCGCACGGCTCGCCCACGCGGTTCTCGATGTGTGCGCCCGCACCGCTGCCGACCACGCGCAGCATCGCGCTGCGGTCCTCCACGCGCCAACCGATGCGTGTAGGGGCCAGGCTGTGGTGGGCCGCCAGTCGGCGGTAGCCGTTGACCGTGGGCACCGACAGCACGAACAGGTCGCGTGCCCAGTCCAGCAGGCCGTCCGCGTACGCCTTTCCGTCGGGAGACATGCCTCCCGACGGCCCTTCGGCCTCGAACAGGTTGCGGCCCGTGGCGAGGTCGACGACCGACTGGTTCAGGTGCCAGCCGCTGGGGTCCGCGCTGTCGACGGCGGGCTGGGACATGAAGGACGCGTGGTGGCCGCGCGCGGCACAGAACTGCTTGGTGACCGTACGGAACAGCAGCATCGCGTCCGCGGCGTCCAGTGCGGTCATGGGGCTGAAGGTGGTCTCGACCTGGCCGGGTCCTGACTCGTGTTCCATGGACCGCAGGGGCAGGCCGAGTGCGAGCAGGTGCAGGGCGAGCGGGTCGGTGAGGGGGGCGACGGTGTCGTAGTGCGCGTCGAGGTTGAACTGGTAGCCGGCGTTGACCGCGGCGACCCGGGGGGCTTGGCCCTGCTGCCCGAAACCGTTGCCGGTGTTGCCCGGTTCGTCGTCGAGACGGCGGGTGAGGTACCACTCGACCTCCAGGCCGACGGCGGGGGCCAGCCCCCGGCTGTCGTACTGCGCCAGGACGCGGCGCAGCACGGCGCGCGAGGACAGCGGATGCGGTGTGCCGTCGCGCAGGTACTCGTCGGCGAGGACCCACGCGGTGCGCGGTGTCCGACCCGGCAGGATCTGGAAGGTGAGGGGGTCGGGGACCGCCACGAAGTTGCCCGCGCCGGTGAGTTCGCCGACGCCGACTCCGGGGTCGGCGTCGAGGAAGTCCACGGCGACCGCGTGGCCGGTGTCGAAGAGGAACGGACCGGGGCTGAAGTTCATGCCGTTGCGCAGCACGGCGCGGAAGGCGTCGGCGGTGAGGGTCTTGGAGCGGGCCAGACCGTGCGGGTCGCCGAACGCGAGCCGTACCAGGTCGACTTGGTCGAGCTCCGCCTCGATGTGTGCGGCGGCGGCCGACTGGGCGTCGTCCCACAGGCCGTGGTCCGCGACGAAGGAGGGGCGCCCGACGCTGCCCTGTTCGGACAGGGGGGTCCAGGACCGGATGCGCATGGTTCAGGGCGTCCTTTCGCCGGAGGAGAGAGCAGGTGTGGTCGCGGGCGGGGTGAGCGGCCCGCCCAGTTCGGCCTCCAGCTGCCGGGCCGCGGCCAGCACGAGTGCGTCCGCGCCGACAGGGCCGACGAGCTGCACGGCGGCCGGCAGCCCGGACCGGGTCAGCCCGGCCGGGAGGGACACCGCGGGCTGGCCGGTCATGTTGAACGGGTAGGCCGCCGGAGCCCAGGCCAGCCACTGCAGATCACGCGGGTCGGCGGCCCAGGCGGGCGCCACGGCGCCGGCCGGCGGCGGCTCGATGGGGACGGTGGCCAGGGCCAGCAGGTCGTAGCGCTCCATGACGGCACGCATGCGGGCGCGCAGCGACTGGCGCACGCCCTCGGCCCGCATGACGGCCTCGCCGCTGAGCGTGCGCCCGTAGCGGACGATCTCCAGTCGGCCCGGATCGCACCATTGCTCGGCCCACGGCGGGGTGTCTGCGGCCTCCGCGGCGGCCAGGATGTCGACCAGGGCGGGGTAGGGGTCGTCGTACGGTGCCGGGACGGACTCGACCTGGTGTCCCAGGGCGAGCATCGCCTGGCGGGCGCGATCGGTGACGCGGGCGATCTGCGGGCTGGTGCCGTCGTGGTGGATCCAGCCCACCCGCAGCCTGCGGCGGTCCCGGGCCCGGTCCAGGCTGCCCAGTGCCGAATCGGGGTCGTCGACATGCGGGCCCGCCGCCACCTGGGCGAGCAGGGCCGCATCGGCGACGGTCCGGGTCAAGGGGCCCTGGTGGGCGAGCCGGTCGATGCTGTTGGGCGAGTAGGGCAGCCGTCCGTAGCTGGGTTTGTAGCCGACGACACCGCAGAACGCCGCCGGAATACGGATGGAGCCCGCCCCGTCGGTGCCCAGGGACGCCTCGCACAGCCCCGTGGCCACGGCTGCGGCCCCACCGCCGGTGGAACCGCCGGCGGTCAGGGAGGGGTCGTAGGGGTTACGGGTGGAGGGGCTGACGCGGCTGACGGTGGAGGCGCTCCAGCCGTACTCGGACGTGGTGGTCTTGCCCACGATGACGGCGCCCGCGGCCCGCACCCGTACCACGGCCGGTGCGTCGCGGGGAGCGCGGTTGTTGCGCAGCAGTGATCCGCGCCGGGTGGGCAGGTCCTGTGTCTGCAGCAGATCCTTCACCGAGACGGTGACACCCAGCAGTGGCAGGTCCTGCCACGCCTGCTCCCCCATCTCCCGGATACGGGCGTCGGCCTTCTCCGCGGCGGCCAGGGCGTCGTCGCCCGCGACGGCCACGAAGGCATCCAGCGCGTCCCGGTTCTTGATGGCGGCCAGCGTGGCCTGGACGTGCTCGGTCACCGTGAGCGCGCCGCTGAGCAACCGTCGCCGGGTGGCGGCGATTCCGTGTCCGAGATCAGCGCTCACGACGGGCCCGCCCCGGCCGGTGTGCCAGGCTCCGTACCGGTGATCTGCCGCCAGTGCCAGGGGGAGTCGAAGGCGGTGACCTCGATGTGTTCACCGGCTGCGGCGAGCTGTGCGGCCGCCGTGGTGGCCGCGGCGACGAGACGGGAGACCCGGTGTGCCGCCAGGAGGTCCTGCTCGGTGAAGGCCGGGCCCTCGCAGCGCAGCAGCCGCAGGTCGAGGAATCCGTTGAACTGCCGTCCGTCGACGGTGACCGCCTGCGGTGACCGGATGGAGAACCGGACCTTGTTGTTGACGTGCCCGTGATGGTGCTGGTCGGAGTAGAGGGAAATGTCGGGGATGGTCGGGGGAACGAAGTGGTCGCGTGCGACGACCGAGCGGTCGCGGGGCAGGTTCCCGGGGACGAAGTGCCAGGAGTTGTACTGCATGCGCGACGACATGGCCCAGGCGGTGTCGGCGACGGCGGCGATCGATCCCCCGAAGTGGCGGGCGGCGTCCGGCAGGGGGACGACACAGCAGAAGTAGTGCGTGATGTCCCAGGCGCAGATCTGCTCCCACTGCTCGTCCCGCATCGCCGTGATCAGCGCGGGCAGGGAGCGTATCCCCCGGCTCATGGCGAAGTCGGCGCGCAGGGCGGAGCCGACGGCGGTGACCGCATGGTGGACGAGCGACTCGAGGCCGGTGCCGAGGTCACCGTGCGGTGCGGTCAGCCAGGCGGGGGTGCGGACGATCTCGTCGCCGAGCTCGGCGAGTGTGGTGCCGGTGAACGGCAACCGGGCTCGCAGGTCCCGGCAGATCGCCACCTCGGTCTCCTGGGCGGCGCCGGCGAAGGGCCCGGCGACCCGCTCGATCTTGTGCATCAGCGCGCCGTGGATCTCGCGGTAGAGCTGTGCGCTCGCGCCGACCTCGGGCCGCCGCTCGCACAGGTTCTCGGCGAGCGCCATGAGGTCGGTCACCTGCGCCGAGGCGGCCGGGGCGACGCCGGGAGCGGGCAGGATCTCGTTGTAGCCGCCGCGGATGTGTTCGAGCATGGACGCCACGTGGTCGATGGTGAGCTGGGTGCCGTTGGCCTCTTCCACCCGGCCGAAGCCGGAGGAGGCGATCAGCAGGGACAAGCCGACCACGAGCTCCACGTCGCTGTCGGACCACAGGTCCAACGGCACCCCGTGCAGGCTGCTGAGGGCGCAGTCGGGGTGTCCGGGCCACAGGGTCTTGCCGGTGAGGGTGTTGCGGTCACGGAAGTTCGTGTACTGGTCGTCCCCGCGGTACAGGACGAAGGGCGCGGTGCGCTGGGCTGCTTCCTTGGCCTGTTCCAGCAGTTCGTCGCGGCCCTTGGCGCCCTGCTCGGCCAGCCACCGGCGGCAGTCGGCCACCGCCTCGGTCTGCCGGGCCGCTGTCCGCGACAGTTCCTGTCGGTAGCGGTGCAGTGCCTGCTGCGACCAGGGCACGCGCAGGGTCCCCCCGGCCACGCGCTCACGCTGCAGCGGTGCCTGGGAGGGACCGCGCAGCACGATACGGCCGCTGGTGCTCAGGGCGATCTCGCCGAGGAAGGTCCGCTCCTCGTCCCGGGAGGTGTCCTCGTCCTGCGTCTCCGCGGCCGCCGAGGGCGGGCCGAGCGGGGCCGCTTGGTCGTCGTCGCGCCAGGTCAGGCCGAAGAGGGCCCTCAGCGCGGCCTCGTCGTGGCGGCTCAGGGCGCGCAGCTGGACGTCGGCCGGCACATGTCCGTCGAGCGTCAGCAGGATCTCCACCGCGGCGCGCAGATCGCCGGCCTGCTCGGCGCGGTGCCAGGTCCGGGTGAGCAGGGCGGGGAATCCGGCGTCGGTCCGCCGGCCGCGGTCGAGGGAAGCGGAGGTGCCGGCCGGGTTGCCGAGCCTGCTGGGGCGTCGGCTGATCCGCTTGCGGGCGTTGGCTGCGCGGCGGGACTCACCACGGTCGACAGGAGCGGGCATCAGGCACCTTCGGTGGTGAGTTCAATGTGGTTCCACACGGATTCCTCCGTCGGCGTCCAGTCCTCGTCGACGTAGATGCAGTCGACCGGGCACTCCAGGACGCACGACGGGCAGCCCGAGCAGAGCTCTGGGATGATCACAACGTCCAGTCCGATGTCGAAGATGGCGCCGAACTCCGCCGGGCAGCTGCGCAGGCAGGTGTCGCACGTGATGCACTCGGAGGTCTCGATACGCCGTGGCGGCTTCTTCCAGCCCTCGGCGCGGGTGCGTTCGGCGATCCGCTGGGCCCGCCCTGACGGCGCCTGCGGGGCTGTGGACTCTCTCACGTCGGCTTCCACGGGCTCTGCCCCCTTTTGAGTCGTCTCGGCCTCAGTTCGGCGGCCGATGCAGCGATTCTCGACGCGGGGTCTCGACCGGAGCCGCAGCGTCGCTGGAGCCGCGGTCGAACGCGCATCGGGCGGGACGGGCGGGGCCCCACGATCCTGCGTGGGGCCCGGCCCGTGTCCCGGCGGCCTGCCGGAGCGCTTCAGGCCGCGCTCACGCCGCGTACAGGTCGAAGGTCGACGTCCTGCGGGGTCCGGCGATGACGTCGAGCCGGGGATCCACCGCGAGCATCGCCTGGTGCAAGCGCTGCAGCTGCGGCGAGGGCTCCACGCCGAGCTCGGTGATCAGCCGCTGCCTCAGCCGCCGGTAGACATCGAGGGCGGAGGCCTGCCGGCCCGACCGGTAGAGGGCCACCATCGCCTGGGAGTGGAGCCCTTCGTTACGCGGGTAACGGGCCGTCAGGTCAGCCAGTTCCGCGATCAGCTCGACATGCCGGCCCAGCCTCAGTTCGGCGTCGATCCGCCGCTCACGGGCGACCAGGCGGCTCTCCTCCAGCCTCATCACCTCGATCTCCAGAATCGCTCCCGCATGCACGTCGACGAGGGCCGGCCCCTCCCACATGCCGAGCGCCTCGCTCAGGCAGTGGGCCGCGCGCTCGTCCTCGCCCCGGTCGAAGGCCTGACGGCCCTCGGTGACCAGGCGTTCGTAGGTGTGGACGTCGACGGCGGCCGCCGGGATCTTCAGCATGTAGCCGTCATAACGGGTGGCGAGGATCTCCTTGACCGACTCGGCGCGCTCCGCGGGGAGCGCCTTCGCGATCATCCGGCGCAGCTGCAGGATGTAGGTCTGCAGCGTGGTCAGCGAACTCTGCGGCAGGTCGGTGCCCCAGAGCTCCTCCATCAAGGTGGGCACCGGCACCACGCGGCCGGGATACAGCGCCAGAAACGCGAGGACCTGACGCGGTAAGTCGGATCGTAGCCATGTCGTTCTGTGAGCCAAGGAGTTGCTTACGTGAATTG
>NZ_BAABCQ010000157.1:0-18365 GCF_039539045.1 Streptomyces marokkonensis | reverse complement strand
CATTTTTCCGGCATTCCGGCAGGGTGCATGATCACGGAGAGTAGATGGCGGGAAAGCCCCCGTTGTGATCGATCACACAGGCAACCTCCGGGCCGACGGCCTGAAAATTCCGCTCAAAGCGAACATCCTCGGGTCTCGGCGAGATGTCGGGGTCATGATCTCAGATGGGCAGGGTCACACGCATCACGAGCCCTCCGCCCTCGCGCGGCTGCGCGTAGATGTGCCCGCCGTGCGCCCGGGCCACGGACCGCGCGATGGACAGACCGAGGCCGACACCCTTGTCGCTGCCCGTACGCTCGGTGCGCAGCCGCCGGAACGGCTCGAAGATGTTGTCCACCTCGTACGCCGGTACGACCGGGCCCGTGTTGGTGACCACGAGGACCGCCTGGCCGTTCTCCACCGCGGTGGTGACCTCCACCCAGCCCTGGGCGGCCACGTTGTAGCGCACGGCGTTCTGTACGAGGTTCAGGGCGATGCGCTCCAGCAGGACGCCGTTGCCCTGGACCACCGCGGCCTCGCGCGTGCCGCGGATCTCCACGCCCTTGGTCTCCGCCTCCGCGTGCACCTGGTCGACGGCCTGGCCGGCCACCTCCGCGAGGTCCACCGGTTTACGTTCGACGATCTGGTTGTCGCTGCGGGCGAGCAGCAGCAGGCCCTCGACGAGCTGCTCACTGCGCTCGTTGGTGGCCAGGAGCGTCTTGCCGAGCTGCTGGAGCTCCATCGGGGCGTTCGGATCGGACAGGTGCACTTCCAGGAGGGTGCGGTTGATCGCCAGCGGCGTGCGCAGCTCGTGGGAGGCGTTGCCGACGAAGCGCTGCTGGGCGGTGAAGGCCCGTTGCAGCCGCTCCAGCATGTCGTCGAAGGTGTCCGCCAACTCCTTCAGCTCGTCGTCCGGGCCGTCCAGCTCGATCCGCCGGGAGAGGTCGGATCCCGCCACCGCGCGCGCGGTGCGGGTGATCCGGCCCAGCGGGGACAGCACGCGTCCGGCCATGGCGTAGCCGAAGGCGAAGGCGATCACGGCCAGACCGAGCAGGGCCAGCAGCGAGCGGCTGAGCAGCCGGTCGAGGGCTGCCTGGCGCTGACGGTCGATGCAGTCGCTGATCGCGGCGTTGAACTGCGACAGCGACAGGTTGCCGTTGGTGACCCCCGGGCAGTCGTTGCTGGTCACCCGGAGACCCTCGAAGTCGACGATCTTGTACAGCGGTTGATTGCCGGTGCGCACCGCCTCGGCGGCGAGCAGGTAGATGATCGACAGCAGCAGGATACCGGCGATCAGGAACATGCCGCCGTACAGCAGCGTGAGCCTTATCCGGATGGTGGGACGCAGCCACGGCAGCGGGGTGGCCGACCGCGGGTCCCAGGTGGGCTTCGGAGGCGCCCCGGGGGGCGCGGGTGTCGTCGCCACGGTCGATCAGATCCGGTAGCCGGAGCCGGGGACGGTGACGATGACGGGCGGCTCGCCCAGCTTGCGGCGCAGGGTCATGACCGTCACACGAACGACGTTGGTGAACGGGTCGGTGTTCTCGTCCCAGGCCTTCTCCAGTAGCTGCTCCGCCGAGACGACCGCGCCCTCGCTGCGCATGAGCACCTCCAGCACGGCGAACTCCTTGGGCGCGAGCTGCACCTCCTTGCCGTCGCGGAAGACCTCGCGGCGGTTGGGGTCGAGCTTGATCCCGGCGCGCTCCAGGACGGGCGGCAGAGGCACGCTGGTACGCCGGCCCAGGGCGCGCACGCGTGCGATGAGCTCGCTGAACGCGAAGGGCTTGGGCAGATAGTCGTCGGCGCCGATCTCCAGGCCCTCCACCCGGTCACTGACGTCGCCGGAGGCCGTGAGCATCAGCACACGCGTGGCCATACCGAGCTCGACGATCTTGCGGCACACGTCGTCGCCGTGGACGAGCGGGAGGTCGCGGTCGAGGACGACCACGTCGTAGTCGTTGACGCCGATGCGCTCCAGGGCGGCCGCACCGTCGTACACGACGTCGACGGCCATGGCCTCCCGGCGCAGTCCGGTGGCCACCGCATCGGCGAGCAGCTGCTCGTCCTCGACGACAAGTACGCGCACGTCGCTTGTCCTTCCTGTGTCCACCCACGTAGCGCTTCTCGGCGCACGGGGGCAGGGGGCTGGTGGGTGTGTTGCCTCCATCCTGCCCTTTTCGGCCATAAGTCGGCGGTAAGACGGGTGAGGGCCGGTGACGACGCGCGGCGTCCCCCCGGCGGCAGGACAGGCCGGGCGGGCCGGGAACGGCGGCGGAGGCGGGAATGCGAGATTTTCTCGCGCGGTTGAGGTTTCCGCGGAAGGGAGCGGGGGGAGGACGGCTTTACACCCCGCGATCACGCTCTGCCTGTACCGCGTCACCGCGCGGTATGCCGCGGTCCGCTTCCGCAGAGCGGGCGTGGGTGTCCGGCACCGCCGCCGCCCGGCAGGGCAGCGCCGGGCACTCCACCGGAGACGTGATCGTCCCTTCCGAACGGCACACCCCCGTGCCATCGACCCACCACGACCCAGGACGAGGGGGCGCAGCATGGACGCTTTCACCGCAGGACTTCTGCAGCGCATAAAGACGACCGAGTCCGACCTGTCCCGGGCCCGCGACGAGGGGGACGAGTTCCTCGTCGAGGTGGAGCTGGGAGAGCTCGACGACCTGCGCCGTCTCGCTGCCGAGCACGGTGTGGAGGTCGGCGCGACCAGCGTCTGACCGGCCCGTGAGCGACGAGGCCCCGGCGGGATCCAGCGCCGGGGCCTCGTCGTGCGGGCCGCCGTCCGGCGGTGACCGGTCGGGGGCGCGGACGCCGGGCCTGGCTGGGCGGGGTCAGGGCCGACGCCCGGCCGGCCGCACGCGGCAGCGCCTGTCGGAGGCTCTGCCGCGACAACGGCCGTCACTCGACGGCGGATCGCCCGGGCCCCAGCGCTGAAACACCCGGCCCGACGGCGGATCGCCCCGACCCTCAACGCCGAAACACCCCGGCCCGACGGCGGACCACCCCGCCCCCAACACCGAACCCCGACCCGCCGGCGGATCGCCCCGGCCTCCAGCGCTCAAACGCCCCGGCCCGACGGCGGGTCACCCGGTGAACGTCGGCCGCCGCACGCTTTTGTGCCGGCCGGACGCACCGGCAGTCGGCGCCGGGGCCCCGGCGGGCGGATCACGCCGAGGACGCGGGGCCGGCTCGCCCCGCCGCGCTGATCGGGCGCCGCCGCCGCTCCCCTGCCACCCTCCTGCGACAACGGCGCCCGAGCCGCCGGCACGGCTACGCGCCGAAGTCCGTCAGGAGCCGCTGGAGGGGTCCGAAGACCTCCGGGGTGGCCGCGATCGTCAGGTCGCCGGACGGGCGCTCACCGGGGCGTCCACCGGTCACCGCGCCCGCTTCCCGGGCGATCAGGTCGCCCGCCGCGAGGTCCCAGGGATGCAGCCCGCGCTCGTAGTAGCCGTCGAGGCGTCCCGCGGCCACGTCGCACAGGTCGATCGCGGCCGAGCCGCCGCGCCGGATGTCGCGCACCAGCGGGATCAGCCGCCGCGCGATGTCGGCCTGCTCGGCACGGACGTCGGCGACGTAGTTGAAGCCGGTGGAGACCAGTGCCTGGTCCAGCGGCGCCGCGGGCCGGCAGGTGAGCCTGCGTTCGCCGTCCCAGGCCCCCGTCGCCCAGGCTCCGCCGCCCAGCACCGCGTGGTACGACTCACGCCGCATGGGGGCCACGACCGCCCCGGCCACCCGCTCGCCGTCCTGCTCGGCGGCGATGGAGACCGCCCAGGTGGGCAGTCCGTACAGATAGTTGACCGTGCCGTCGAGCGGGTCGATGACCCAGCGGACGCCACTCGTGCCCTCGGTGGCCGAGCCCTCCTCGCCGAGGAAGCCGTCGTCGGGGCGGTGTTCGGCGATCAGGCCGGTGATCAGCTTCTCCGCCGCGATGTCCATCTCGGTGACCACGTCGATCGGGCTGGACTTGGTGGCGGCGACCGCCAGGTCGGCCGGGCGGCCGTCGCGCAACAGCTCTCCCGCGCGGTGGGCGGCCTCCAGGGCGATCCTCAGCAGCTCGGCGTGGAGGGGGTGGGGCGTCACGTCGGTCACGGGGTTCCTCACGCGTAGGGGCTGTCGGCGCCCGCGGCGGCGGGGCGGGGGGCGCGGGCGGGGCAGCAGCCGACCGGACACAGGTTGTGGTCGGCGCCCAGCGCGCCGAGCGCGCACGGTGCGACCTCCTGCCCGCGCTCGTCCCCGGCCCGCTCCAGGACCAGGTCGCGGACCGCGGCGGCGAACCGCGGGTCGGCCCCGACGGTGGCCGAACGGCGTACCGGCAGGCCCAGCTCCTCCGCCTTGGCCCTGGCCTCCGTGTCGAGGTCGTACAGGACCTCCATGTGGTCGGAGACGAAGCCGATGGGGGCCATCACCACGGCGGGGACCCCGGCCGCGTGGCGCTCCTCCAGGTGGTCGCAGATGTCGGGCTCCAGCCACGGGGTGTGCGGGGCGCCGGAGCGGGACTGGTAGACGAGCTGCCAGGGGTGGTCGACGCCGGTGCGCTCGCGGACGGCGTCGGCGATCACCTGCGCCACGTCCAGGTGCTGGCGTACGTACGCGCCGCCGTCACCGTGCTCCTCGACCGGGCCGGAGGTGTCCGCGGCCGAGGTGGGGATCGAGTGGGTGCAGAAGGCGATGTGGGCGCGGCCCCGCACCTCCTCGGGCAGCTCGGCGAGGGACCGGACGACCCCGTCGACCATGGGCTCGACGAAGCCCGGGTGGTTGAAGTAGTGCCGCAGCTTGTCGACCTTCGGCAGCTCCAGTCCCTCGGCCTCCAGGTCGGCGAGCGCGTCCGCGAGGTTCTCGCGGTACTGGCGGCAGCCCGAGTACGAGGCGTAGGCGCTGGTGGCGAGGACGAGGACGCGGCGGCGTCCGTCGCGGACCATCTCGCGCAGGGTGTCCGTCAGGTACGGCGCCCAGTTGCGGTTGCCCCAGTAGACCGGCAGGTCCAGGCCGTGCTCGGCGAAGTCCTTGCGGAGGGCGTCCAGCAGGGCGCGGTTCTGGTCGTTGATGGGGCTGACCCCGCCGAAGAGGAAGTAGTGCTGGCCGACTTCCTTGAGGCGTTCCTTGGGGATGCCGCGTCCGCGTGTCACGTTCTCCAGGAACGGAACCACGTCGTCCGGGCCCTCAGGGCCGCCGAACGAGAGCAGGAGCAGGGCGTCGTAGGGGCTGACATCGAGCACGTCTGGCATGTCTCGATCCTGCCACCCGGCACTGACAGCGGGAAAACGGTGGGTGCCAACGGTGCGTTTCGCCAGGTCCGCGGGGGTGTTTACGGGCTGTCCGACGAGTAAGCTGTATCGACTGCGTTCGGACCTTACCGATCACTCCACTGAGTCGTTTCCGGAGACCGCGTTGCCCAGCCCCTACCGCGCCCTGTTCGCCGCCCCCGGCTCCAAGGCCTTCTCCACCGCGGGCTTCCTCGGCCGGATGCCGCTGTCGATGATGGGCATCGGCGTGGTGACCATGATCTCGCAGCTCACCGGCCGGTACGGGCTGGCCGGCGCACTGTCGGCCACCATCGCGCTCGCCGCCGCCGTGGCCGGGCCGCAGGTCTCCCGACTGGTGGACCGGTACGGCCAGCGACGGGTACTGCGTCCGGCGACCCTCGTATCGCTCACCGCGGCGGCCGTGCTGCTGCCTGCCGCGCACTACGGCTGGCCGGACTGGGTGCTGTTCGTGGCCTGCGTCGGCATCGGCTGCGTGCCGAGTCTCGGCGCGATGGTCCGGGCCCGTTGGGCGGCCCTGTACCGGGGCACGCCGCAGCTGCACACCGCGTACTCCTTCGAGTCCGTGGTGGACGAGATCTGCTTCATCTTCGGGCCGATCGTCTCCATCGGTCTGTCCACGGCCTGGTTCCCGGAGGCCGGGCCGCTGTTCGCCGCCTGCTTCCTGGCGACGGGCGTCTTCTGGCTGACCGCGCAGCACGCCACCGAGCCGGAGCCGCATCCGCGCGAGCACAAGGGCGGCGGCAGCCCGCTGCGCTCACGGGGGCTCCAGGTCCTGGTCGTCACGTTCGTGGCGACGGGGGCGATCTTCGGGGCCATCGACGTGGTCACCGTGGCCTTCGCCGAGGAGGAGGGACACAAGGCCGCCGCCAGCCTCGTACTGGCCCTGTACGCGGCGGGGTCGTGCACGGCGGCCATGGTCTTCGGGCTGATGCGTTTCGCCGGGCCGCCGGAACGCCGCTGGCTGCTGGGCGTCTGTGCGATGGGCGTGAGTATGATCCCCCTCCTACTGGTCGGAAACCTGCTGTTTCTGGCCGCGGCGCTGTTCGTTGCGGGTCTGTCCATCGCTCCCACGATGATCACGACGATGTCCCTCATCGAAGAGCACGTACCGCGCACGCGGCTCACCGAGGGCATGACCTGGGTGAGCACCGGCCTCGCGGTCGGGGTCGCGCTCGGCTCCTCCGCGGGCGGCTGGGTGATCGACGCCTCCGGGGCGCGTGCGGGGTACGGAGTTCCGGCGGTGGCCGGGGCCGTCGCGGTCGTGGTCGGTTTCCTCGGGTACCGCCGGCTCAAGCGGCCGGATCCGCGTCGGGGAGGGACCGTTGAGCAGCACACGCACGGCGAGCGGGAAGACGAGCGGCAGGAACGGCACATGGCGTAACTGGGGCGGCAACGTCTCCGCACGCCCCGCGCGGGAGGTCACTCCCGCCTCCGTGGAGGAACTGGCCGAGGCCGTTCGCAGGGCGGCCGATGACGGGCTGCGGGTCAAGGCCGTCGGCACCGGGCACTCCTTCACGTCCATAGCCGCGACGGACGGAGTGCTGATACGCCCTCACCTGCTGACCGGAATCCGCGCCATCGACCGCGACGCCATGACGGTCACGGTCGAGGCCGGCACACCGCTCAGGAGACTCAACCTGGCCCTCGCGCGCGAGGGTCTGTCGCTGACGAACATGGGCGACATCATGGAGCAGACCGTCGCCGGGGCCACCAGCACCGGCACCCACGGCACGGGCCGTGACTCGGCCTCGGTCGCCGCCCAGATCCGAGGCCTGGAGATGGTCACGGCGGACGGCTCGGTCCTGAACTGTTCCGACCGGGGGACCGACGAGGAGCGCGCCGTCTTCGCCGCGGCGCGGATCGGCCTCGGCGCGCTGGGCGTCGTCACCGCGATCACCTTCGCCGTGGAGCCGCTCTTCCTGCTCACGGCCCGCGAGGAACCGATGGCCATCGAGCGTGTCCTCGCCGAGTTCGACGAACTGTGGACCGAGAACGAGCACTTCGAGTTCTACTGGTTCCCGCACACCGGCAGCACCAACACCAAGCGCAACAACCGCAGCGCCGGCCCCGAGCGGCCGGTGGGGCGGCTCCAGGGCTGGTTCGAGGACGAGTTCCTGTCCAACGGCGTCTTCGGGGCGGCCAACCTGGTCGGCCGAGCGGCGCCCGCCGCCATCCCCGCGATCGCGCGGATCTCCAGCAGGGCGCTGTCCGCGCGGACGTACACGGACACCCCCTACAAAGTCTTCACATCTCCGCGCCGAGTGCGGTTCGTGGAGATGGAGTACGCCGTCGCGCGCGAGGCCGTCGTCGAGACGCTGCGCGAGCTGAGGGCGATGCTCGACCGCTCCCGGCTGCGGATCAGCTTCCCGGTGGAGGTGCGCACGGCCCCGGCCGACGACATCACACTGTCCACGGCCTCGGGCCGCGACACCGCGTACATCGCCGTCCACATGTTCCGTGGCACGCCCTACCAGGCGTACTTCACCGCCGCCGAGCGCATCTTCACGGCGCACGGGGGACGGCCGCACTGGGGCAAGATCCACACCCGGGACGCCGAGTACTTCTCCCGGGTGTATCCGCGCTTCGGCGAGTTCACGGCGCTGCGGGACCGTCTTGACCCGGACCGTCTGTTCCGGAACGACTACTTGCGCCGGGTTCTGGGACCGTAGCCGAGGCGTCGGGGGCCGGGCTCGTGCCATCGCCGGAGCCCTGCTCCTCCCCGCCGGCGTCAGGGCTGGGCGTCGGGCTGGCCGCCGCACCGCCGTCCTCCTCGGAGTCGCCACCCGACGACGCGCTGTCGCCGGTTTCGCTCGGGGTTCCGGACGGGGTGGCCGCCGGGTCGTCGCCGGAGCCGGAGTCCCCCGGGCCACCCGGCCCACCGGATTCCTGGGAGCCCTCCGGGTCCCCGGAATCCCTGGACTTGCCCGAGCCGCCGGAATCGCCCGACTCCCCCGGGTCCTGGGACGTGGACCTGTCGTGGCCGGAGAATGCGCTGCCGACGGTGGTGCTGTGACCGCCGCCCAGACTCTCACCTGCGGCGACCTCGTACACGGTGATCCCGGTCATGGTGACGCCGAAGACGAGGGCCGCGGCGACCATCGGGCGCTTCCAGCCGGTGGTCCGCGCGCGGTAGACGGTGCCCTCGGTGAACTCACCCGGACCCGCCGCCGTTCGCCCGCCGACTCCCACGGCGCCGACGGTGCGCTTCACCCGGAGCTGCTCGCCGGTGCGCTTGAAGAAGTGCTGGAGGACGGAGCCTCCACAGGTGGCGACGACGCTGATCAGGCCGGCGCCGAGGATCGTGCCGTACACGCCGAAGGAGGAGGCGAGTTTGGCCGCCACCACCGCCGCCAGGGCGCTGCCCGCGACCTGGGGCACGTTCAGGTCGATCCGCTTGGACTTCACCTCCGTACGCACATTCGTCTCACCTGCGTCATCGGGCTTTTCACGCATCCACGGACCTTGCCTGTCTTTCCCGTACGTGATCGATCAACTGCACGAGAAAGGGACGTGCGGACGAAACCATTAGTTCCGTTTCTGGTGATTCCGTGAAGTACGCCACCCCCAAGATCGGGGAAATCGCGCCAGGGACGGCCGAGCACCCCTCCTGCCGAAAGTCGGGCGGCGCGCCGATCCACGCACGTGGCCCGAATGGAGTACTGTTGCGAGCCCTGGGTCCGGCCTCCCGACAGGGGGTTCAGATCCAGGACCTCGAAGGACCGCCGGGAGGGGGCTAGTTGCGCAGGGTGACCGAGCCGGTCACTCAACGTTGCAAATGGGTAACCGTGCCATAACGGCGATCCAGTGCCCGAGCCCGACACGCCGGGCAACTCGGCAAGGTTGTGGCAGGCTGCACCCGGGCAGGTCACACTCGACAGAGCGGAAGCAGCGACGCACGTGACGTCGGCAGGCACCACCCGGGAGGTCCCCATGCCCGAACTGCGTGTCGTGGCCGTCTCGAATGACGGCACACGGCTGGTGCTCAAGGCTGCGGACAGCACGGAGTACACGCTTCCGATCGACGAGCGGCTCCGGGCCGCCGTGCGCGGCGACCGTCCCCGCCTCGGCCAGATCGAGATCGAGGTGGAGAGTCATCTCCGCCCCCGCGACATCCAGGCACGTATACGAGCCGGCGCGACCGCGGAAGAGGTCGCCCAGATGGCCGGCATCCCCGTCGACCGCGTACGACGCTTCGAGGGGCCTGTGCTGGCCGAGCGCGCCTTCATGGCGGAGCGGGCCCGCAAGACCCCCGTCCGCCGTCCCGGCGAGAATTCCGGGCCGCCCCTCGGCGAGGCCGTCCAGGAGCGACTGGTGCTGCGCGGCGCCGACAAGGACACCGCCCAGTGGGACTCCTGGCGCCGCGACGACGGCACCTGGGAGGTCCTGCTGGTCTACTTGGCCGCGGGGGAACCCCACTCGGCGAGCTGGACGTACGACCCGCCCCGGCGGCTCGTCCAGGCCGTCGACGAGGAGGCACGCGCGCTGATCGGCGAGTCCGACGACCTCGCCGCGCCCGAGCCCAGCTTCCCGTTCGTCCCGCGCATCGCCCGGCTGCCGCGCGACCGGCCGCTGGACCGCACCCTCGACCGGGAGCAGCGGGAGCGCCCGAGCCTCCCCCCGTCACCGTCCGAGCCGGACGAGGAGACCGCGGTCACCGCCTCGGCCGAACGCGAACGCGACTCGCTCACCAGTCTGCTGGAGGCGGTACCGAGCTTCCGGGGCGACCTGGTGGTACCCGAGCGCGCTCCGGAACCGGTGGAGGAGCCCGTCGAGGAGTCCGAGGTGGAGGAGCCTCCGGCCCCCGCGGCGTCGGCCGGCTCCGCCTACGCCGACGTGCTCATGCCGCGCTCCGTGGCCAGCCACCGCGACCGGCTCACCGGCTCCACCGACCGCCAGGCCGAGGCCGACGGCGTCCGCCCGGGTCGCCGGGCGGCGGTGCCGAGCTGGGACGAGATCGTATTCGGGACACGGCGGAAGAAGCAGGAGTAGGCGGCGTTCGGCGCACGAGAGGGGGACCGCACCCGTACGGGTACGGTCCCCCTCTCGTGCGCCGGGCCCCCTCAAGGCCGTTCTACTGCGGGTCGGGCCCCACCGCGACCGGCCGGCCAGGATCCGACGACCACTCCGACCACGAGCCCACGTACAGCGCCGCCGGAATGCCCGCGACCGCCAGCGCCAGCACCTCGTGGGCGCCCGACACGCCCGAGCCGCAGTACACGCCGACCTCGCCGTCCTCCCCGGCCCCCAAGGCCTTGAAGCGCGCCCGGAGCTCCTCCGCGGGCAGGAAGCGGCCGTTTGCCGCCACGTTGTCCGTCGTCGGCGCGGACACGGCGCCCGGGATGTGACCGCCGACCGGGTCGATCGGCTCCACCTCGCCCCGGTACCGCTCCCCCGCGCGGGCGTCGAGCAGCACCCCGGAGCGGGCCAGCGCGGCGGCCCCGTCCGCGTCGAGCATCCCCGCCGCGTTCGCCGCGCCCATCCCGCCCGTCGCGCCCGGCTCCGGCGTGAAGTCACCCTCCGCGGGAACGGGAACGTCCGTCGACAGCGGCGCCTCCCAGGCCGGCAACCCGCCGTCGAGCACCCGCACGTTCGGGTGACCCGTCCAGCGCAGCAGCCACCACGCGCGGGCCGCCGCCCACCCCTGTCCGCCGTCGTACACGACGACCGGCCGGCCGGACGACACGCCCGCCCGGCGCATCGCCGCGCCGAACACCTCCACGTCGGGCATCGGATGCCGGCCGCGCCCGCCGGGGGCGGAGGCGAGTTCCCTGTCCAGGTCGACGAAGACGGCGCCGGGAAGGTGCCCGGCCGCGTACTCGGCACGACCGTCGAAGGGCGCGGCGCCGGCCGCCCCGGCCGTGCTCAACTGCCAGCGGACGTCGAGCAGGACCGGCGGGTTCGCGCCCGCCAGTGCGTTCACGAGTTCGGGTGCGGAAATGATGGCGTTCATGGCCCCATCCTGGCGTACCGAGTGGCCGCCGCGCCGATGTCGGGCTACTCTGCCCGCCGGACAGTACCGATCACGAGGCGTGCGGGTTCGGGCACATGCTGTACCACCCGGGCAGCCGGGCTGCCCCGAGGGCGTGCCCGAAGCACGCGGCACCAGGTCCGGTGCCGCCATCGGCGCGAAGGTCCGCCGGCGCGGAACCCGTGAGAGCGGATCCACCGGAACGGAAGCGGACGCACGGCCCGCGGAGGGCCGAGAAGAGAGTGACGATGACCGACGCACGGGGGTCGGACGGCCAAAACGGCGAGACGAACGCCCGGCACACGCCCGGCACACCCTGCTGGGTGAGTCTGATGGTGCACGGGCCGGCCGCGACCCAGGAGTTCTACGGAGCGCTGTTCGGCTGGGAGTTCCAGCCCGGCCCGCAGCAGTTGGGCCCCTATGCGCGGGCCCTGCTCGACGGGCGTGAGGTGGCGGGTATCGGCCAACTGCCCCCGGACCGCCACCTGCCCCTCGCCTGGACGCCCTACTTCGCCTCCGACGACGTCGACCGGACGGCCGAAACGGTACGCCTGTGCGGGGGCACGATCGGGGTCGGCCCGCTGGGCGCGGGCGAGGCCGGCCGCCTGGCCATCGGTTCCGACCCGTCGGGCGCCGTCTTCGGCATCTGGCAGGCGGCGGCCCACCTCGGCACGGCCGTCACCGGCGTGCCCGGCACACCGGCGTGGAACGAGCTGATGACATACGAGTCGGCGAACGTCGCCAAGTTCTACGCGACCGTGTTCGGCTTCGAGTCGGTGCCGGAGATCTCCGCCGACCTCGACTCCGTGACGCTGCGCGTGGACGGCCGCCCCGTCGCCGGCGTCCACGGCGTCGGCGACGCCCTGCCCCGCGACCGGGGGCCGCACTGGACGACGTACTTCGAGGTGGCCGACGCGGAGGAGTCCCTGGAGCGCCTCGAGGATCTGGGCGGGCATGTCCTCGAGCCGGTCCGGGACACCGCGCACGGTCGGGTGGCGAGGGCGGCGGATCCGGAGGGAGCACGGATCGCGCTGCTGCAACGCCCCCACTGACGCGCGAAGAAGGTGAGCCGGCCGGCTGCCACCGTGCCGGCCGCCGAGCACACCCTCGCCCCCTCACTCACAGTGGTCGGACCGCATCGCGGAGCCGCGCGACCGCACAACCGGAGGGGTGATCACCCGTGTGGTCCGGGCGGGCGCCCGTCACAGCGGGCGGGACCGGCAGCACGTCCGGTGACAGAGCCGCGGCGTGGGCCGCAGCGGCCGTCATCCGGCGCCGGTGGTGACGTCGGCACAGCACCTCGTAGCCGACCTCGTCGACGGAATGGTCGACGTCCCCGACGACCACCTGGGCGCCCTCGACGACCATGACGCCACCCACGGTGCGGGCGTTGTGCGTGGCGCGGGCGCCGCACCAGCACAGGGCCTCGACCTGGAGCACCTCGACGCGGTCGGCGAGCTCGACCAGCCGCTGGGAGCCGGGGAACAGCTTGGAGCGGAAGTCGGTGGTGATGCCGAAGGCGTACACGTCGATGTGGAGATCGTCGACCACGCGCGCGAGCTGGTCGATCTGGTCGGGGACCAGGAACTGCGCCTCGTCCGCGATCACGTAGTCCGCGCGGCCGCCCTGCGAGAGGTGGTCGACGAGGTAGGCGTACAGGTCCTGGCCGTCCTCGACCTCCACCGCGTCGGTGACCAGGCCGAGGCGTGAGGAGAGCTTGCCCTCGCCCGCGCGGTCGTCGCGGGTGAAGATCATGCCGGCCAGACCGCGTGCCGAGCGGTTGTGCTCGATCTGGAGAGCCAGTGTCGACTTCCCGCAGTCCATCGTTCCGGAGAAGAACACCAGCTCGGGCATGAGGGGTTGAGCACCTTTCGCAGAGAGGTCGGGGGTTCGCAGAGGGGTCAGGAACGTACTTCGAGCAGGGGGACGAGTTGCTCGGCAGGGGTCATCGAGCCGTGGTTGCCGACCATCGACGACTCCTTCGGCTCACGCTCGGAGGCGATGAGCAGGACGTCGTCCCGCGCGGCGGCGATCACGTCGCCGATGCGGTCGTACACCCGGTCGTCGATGCGGGGGCCGAACCAGCCCGCCTCGATCGCCTCGTCCCGCGAGGCCACCCAGAACTGCTCGCCGAGCACCTCGCGCCAGCAGGTCAGTACGTCGTTGTGCGCGCCGGGGACGGCGTACACGTGCCGGGCGCGGCCCTCGCCGCCGAGGAGGGCGACGCCCGCCTTGAGCTCCCAGTCCTCGTCGAAGTCGATGCGGTGGTCCTCGTCGAAGGGCACGTCGATCATTCCGTGGTCGGCGGTGACGTACAGGGCGCTGCGGGGCGGGAGCTGCTCGGCGAGGCGCTGGACGAGACGGTCGACGTGTCCGAGCTGGCCGCGCCAGGTGTCGGAGTCGACGCCGAAGCGGTGGCCGGCGCCGTCGACCTCGGCGTAGTACGTGTAGACGAGGGCGCGGTCGGCGCCGGCCAGCTGCTCGGCGGCGCAGTCCATGCGGTCCTCGCCGGACAGCCGTCCGTGGAAGGCGCCGCCGCTGAGCGCGACCTTGGTCAACGGGGTGTTCGCGAAGGTCGGGGAGGTGACCTGCGCGGCGCGCACGCCCGCCTCGTGGGCGAGCTGGAAGACGGTGGGGTACGGCTGCCAGGGGCCCGGTGCGGTCCACGGCTGCCAGCGCAGCTGGTTCATCAGCGCGCCGGTGGCGGGGTCGCGCACGGTGTAGCCGGGCAGGCCGTGGGCGCCCGGCGGCAGGCCGGTGCCGACGGAGGCGAGGGAGGTCGCGGTGGTCGCCGGGTAGCCGGCGGTGAGGGGGCGCCCGGTGCCGCCTCGTGAGGTGCCCAGCAGCGAACTGAGGAAGGGGGCGTCCTCCGGGTGCGCGCGCAGTTGCTCCCAGCCGAGGCCGTCGATCAGGAACACGCAGTTCCGGTCGGCGGGGGTCAGCTCCGTGATCCCGGCGGTCATGCCGGGTACGCCGAGGCCGGCGGCCAGCGTGGGCAGCAGGTCGGCGAGCGAGCCGGTGCCGTACTCGGGTACGGGGGCGGAGTCGACGGGGAGTGGTTCCGGGTCGGTGTCCCAGGCGGTGTGCTGCACCATCAGCGTGCGGAGTCCGCGGTCGCCTCGGAGAGGGCCTGCGCGAAGGCGAGCGCCTGACGGACCGTCTCCGGGCCGTCGCCGGCCTCGCTGACGCGCAGGCTGAGGTCGTCGGCCGTGGAACTGCCCGTGTAGCCGTGGTCGGCCTCGCAGTTGGGGTCGCCGCAGGCGGCCGGCTCCAGGTCGAGTCGGGAGACGGCGCCCCATCCGATGGTCAGCACGATCTCGCGGGGCAGTGTGCCCGGCTTGTACTGCTCCGGGTTGGCGACCACGCGGCTGACGACGATGGACGAGATCCGGCTGAGCTTGACGGACTCCGTGGACGTCGTCGCGTACGGCGTCGGGGAGGTGTCGTCGGCGGCCTGCTCGTCGGTGTGGCTGACGATGAAGCGGTTGCCGGTGAGCACCAGCACGGTCACGTGCCGCCGCACCTCGTTCTGGTCGAACGTCGTCTCCTGATGGACCACGTACGACCGGACGGGCTCGCCGCCCACGGCGGCCTCCACCGCCTCGGCCACGAGGGCCGGGTAGTAGCCGCTGCGCTCGATCGCCGCTCGCAGCCCCTGGGTCGTCGTACTGGTCTTGGCCATGCCCTCCATCCTACGGGGGCGCACCGACTGCGAGACACGCTCGTGCGGTACCCGCCCCGGGCGGTGGCGGTCAGTACGCCGGCAGGGTCCGCGGGCCGAGGTCGTCCCGGGCGGGAGGGGGCGCGAGGCGGACGGTGGCGCCGAGGACGCTCAGGCCCCGCGGGGCGACGACGACCGGCTCGAGGGTGACCGCGACGACCTCGGGATGGTCGTCCACCAGCCGGGAGACCCGCAGCAGCAGCTCCTCCAGGGCTGAGCTGTCGACGGGGGCCGAGCCACGCCAGCCGAAGAGGAGGGGCGCGGTGCGGATGGAGCGGATGAGGGAGGTGGCGTCCCGGTCGGTGACCGGGATCAGCCGGTGCGCCATGTCGCCGAGCAGCTGCGTGGCCGCCCCGGCCAGCCCGAAGGAGAGCACCGCGCCGGCCGCCGGGTCGATGACCGCGCGTACGACCGTGTCGACGCCGCGCGGGGCCATGCCCTGCACCACCGGGCGCAGCTCCTCGGGCTTCCCGAACAGCTCGGTCAACTCGGTGTACGCCCTCCGCAGCTGTTCCTCGTCCGCGAGGTCCAGGCGTACGCCGCCCAGGTCGGCGCGGTGGCGCAGGTGCGGGGCGGTGGCCTTGAGGGCGACGGGGTAGCCGATGGTCCGCGCGGCGGCGACGGCGGCGTCGGGGGCCGGGGCGGGCAGGGCACGGTGGACATGGATGCCGTACCTGCCGAGCAGGTCGCAGGTCTCCTGGGTGCCGAGGGTGAGCCCCTGCCCGCGCGCGAGGTGCCCGGCTATCAGCTCGGCGGCGCTCTTCTCGTCGATGTCCTCGTACTCCGGCACCTTGCCGGGGTCGGCGGCGTCGCGTCGCCACTGGGCGTAGGCGACGGCCTGGGCGAGGGCGCGGACGGCGCGCTCGGCGGCGGGGTAGGCGGGGATGAGGTGGTCCCCTTCCGGGGCCGGGGCCGGGGCAGTGGCAGTGGCAGTGGCTGACCGCTGGGCCGGAGTGGCGGGCTCTGCCTTTTCGGCGAGCCCCGGAGGGGCTTTCGGCGGTACGCCGACCGACGCGGTGCCCGGCTCGACCTGCGGTGCCGTGCTCGCCGCCGCGGACAGGGCTTCGGCCAGGCCGCCCAGCTCCACGTGGACCACGAGGACGGGCTTGTCGGGCACCTCGGCCGCCGCTGACCGAAGGGCTTCCGCCAGCGCCGCGTCTCCCACCGGCCCCTCCCCCACCGTCGGGATGGCGGTCACCACCACCGCGTCGCACGTGTCGTCGGCCAGGGCCCGGGACAGGGCCCTGTGGAAGTCGTCCGCCGAGGCAGCCGTGGTCAGGTCCAGGGGAGGGTGCGGCCCAAGCCCTTCGGAGAGGCAGGCGTCGTACGTCAGGAGGCCCAGTGACTCCGAGTTCCCCAGGATCGCCACCCTCGGGCCGGCGGGCAGCGGCTGGCGTGCGAGCAGCAGGCCCGCGTCGACCAGGTCCGTGATCGTGTCGACCCGGATCACGCCGGCCTGCCTCAGCAGCGCGGAGACCGTCGCGTGCGGCAGCCGCGTCGCCCGTACGGCGTGCCCCTGGGGTGCCACGCCGCCGTGCCGGGCGCCCTGCACCACGACCAACGGCTTCGCGGCCGCCGTCCGCCTGGCCAGGCGGGTGAACTTGCGCGGGTTGCCGATGGACTCCAGGTACATCAGCGCGACGTCCGTCTCCGGGTCGTCGTACCAGTACTGGAGGACGTCGTTGCCCGAGACGTCGGCCCGGTTGCCGGAGGAGACGAAGGTCGACACACCGGTGACGCCGGTGACTCCCCCACCGCGCCGGTGCAGCCGGGACAGCAGAGCGATGCCGATGGCACCGGACTGGGCGAACAGGCCGATCCGGCCGGGACGCGGCATCTCGGGGGCGAGGGAGGCGTTGAGCCGCACCCGCGGCGAGGTGTTGATGATCCCGAAGGCGTTGGGTCCGATGATCCGCATGCCGTACGTGCGCGCGTGCCGCACGAGTGCGCGCTGGCGTTCGCGTCCCTCGGGGCCGCTGTCGGCGTATCCGGCGGAGATCACCACCAGGCCCTGCACGCCGTGCTCCCCGCATTCGGTGACGACGCCGGGGACGTGCTCGGCGGGCACGGTGACGACGGCGAGGTCGACGGGCCCGTCGATGTCGCGCACCGAGCGGCGCGCCGGGACCCCGTCCAGTTCCGTGCCGTCCTGAGGGAACGCCTTGTTCACCGCGTACAGCGGGCCCGGGTAGCCCGCGTCCCGGATGTTGCCGAGGATGCTGCGGCCCACGCCTCCCGGTGTACGGCCGGTGCCGATGACCGCCACCGACCCGGGCTGCAGCAGCCGCTGAACGGAACGCGCCTCCGCGCGGTGCTCGCGCGCGTACTGCACGGCGAGCGAGCGGTCGGTGGGTTCGAGGTCGAACTCCAGGCGGACCACGCCGTCCTCGAAGCTCCGCTTCTGCGTGTACCCGGCGTCCATGAACACCTTGATCATCTTGGTGTTGGCGGGCAGCACCTCGGCGGCGAAGCGGCGGATGCCGCGCTCGCGGGCGACGGCGGCGATGTGTTCCAGCAGCGCGGAGGCGACGCCGCGCCCCTGGTGTGCGTCCTGGACGAGGAAGGCGACCTCGGCCTCGTCGGCCGGTGCCGAGGCGGGCGTCCCACCGGCACCGATCCGGTCGTAGCGTACGGTGGCGATGAACTCGCCGCCGATGGTGGCCGCGAGTCCCACCCGGTCCACAAAGTCGTGGTGCGTGAAGCGGTGGACGTCCTTGGCGGACAGGCGAGGGTACGGCGCGAAGAAGCGGTAGTACTTCGACTCGTCGGAGACCTGCTCGTAGAAGCTGACCAGGCGCTCGGCGTCATCAACGGTGATGGGGCGGACGCGCGCGGTGCCGCCGTCGCGCAGCACCACGTCGGCCTCCCAGTGGGCGGGGTACTCGTGCCGGTCCGACGAGGTCTGCATGGGCCCCAGAGTACGGCTCGCGTACGACAACGGCGCGAGGCAGTCTGTGGGGACGGAAGGTCGGGCCGAGGCCGCGGTCCGACCACCACACGGGACGGCGCACAGCCGTCCGGGCATGCTTCACGATGTGGGAAACTGGTCTAGACAAGACTGGTCTAGACAACCTGAAACCCTGATTACCCGAAGGGCAGCATCACATGGCTGAGCGCCGCGTCAACGTCGGCTGGGCCGAGGGTCTCCACGCCCGCCCCGCCTCCATCTTCGTCCGAGCCGCCACGGCCACAGGCGTCCCGGTGACGATCGCCAAGGCCGACGGTTCCCCCGTCAACGCGGCCTCCATGCTGGCCGTCCTCGGCCTCGGCGCCCAGGGCGGCGAGGAGATCGTCCTCGCCTCCGACGCCGAGGGCGCGGACGCCGCCCTGGAGCGGCTGGCGAAGCTGGTCTCCGAGGGGCTCGAGGAGCTTCCCGAGACCGTCTGACGGACAGCAGCACCGAAAGGCCCGCCCGGGACCACCGGGCGGG
>NZ_BAABCQ010000156.1:0-18559 GCF_039539045.1 Streptomyces marokkonensis | reverse complement strand
GCCAAAGTCCGCTGAGGTCCCGAGCCGCACCGAGTCGCACCGAGTCGCACCGAGCCGTACGGAAAAGAGAGCCATGAGTGGCCCGGCTCACATGGCGTCCCGGAGGCGGCGCCGACACCATGGTGTCGTCACCCGGCAGGCTGAAGGGATCAACAATGTTCCGCAAGGTGCTGGTCGCCAACCGCGGTGAGATCGCGATCCGGGCGTTCCGCGCGGGCTACGAGCTCGGCGCGCGCACCGTCGCCGTCTTCCCGCACGAGGACCGCAACTCGCTGCACCGGCTGAAGGCCGACGAGGCCTACGAGATCGGAGAGCCGGGGCATCCCGTGCGCGCGTACCTCTCCGTGGAGGAGATCGTCCGCGCCGCACGCCGTGCGGGAGCCGACGCCGTCTACCCGGGCTACGGATTCCTGTCCGAGAACCCCGAACTCGCCCGCGCGTGCGAAGAGGCCGGCATCACGTTCGTCGGACCCAGCGCCCAGATCCTCGAACTGACCGGCAACAAGGCCCGTGCCGTCGCCGCCGCCCGCGAGGCCGGGGTGCCGGTCCTCGGTTCCTCCGCTCCCTCCACCGACGTGGACGAACTCGTCCGCGCCGCCGACGACGTCGGCTTCCCGGTGTTCGTCAAGGCGGTCGCGGGCGGCGGCGGGCGCGGCATGCGCCGCGTCGAGGAACCCGCCCAGCTGCGGGAGGCCATCGAGGCGGCGTCCCGGGAGGCGGCCTCCGCGTTCGGCGACTCCACGGTGTTCCTGGAGAAGGCCGTCGTCGAACCCCGCCACATCGAGGTCCAGATCCTCGCCGACGGCCAGGGCGACGTCATCCACCTCTTCGAGCGGGACTGCTCGGTGCAGCGCCGCCACCAGAAGGTCATCGAACTCGCCCCCGCGCCCAACCTCGACCCGGCACTGCGCGAGAGGATCTGCGCGGACGCCGTGAACTTCGCCCGGCAGATCGGCTACCGCAACGCCGGCACCGTGGAGTTCCTCGTCGACCGCGACGGCAACCACGTCTTCATCGAGATGAACCCGCGCATCCAGGTCGAGCACACGGTCACCGAGGAGGTCACCGACGTCGACCTCGTCCAGTCCCAGCTGCGCATCGCCGCCGGCGAGACCCTGGCCGACCTCGGTCTCGTTCAGGAGAACATCACCCTGCGCGGCGCGGCTCTCCAGTGCCGCATCACCACCGAGGACCCGGCCAACGGCTTCCGCCCCGACACCGGGCAGATCAGCGCCTACCGCTCGCCCGGCGGCTCGGGCATCCGCCTCGACGGCGGCACCACCCACGCCGGTACGGAGATCAGCGCCCACTTCGACTCGATGCTGGTCAAACTCTCCTGCCGGGGCCGGGACTTCCCCACCGCCGTGAACCGCGCCCGGCGCGCCGTGGCCGAGTTCCGCATCCGCGGCGTCGCCACCAACATCCCCTTCCTCCAGGCGGTGCTGGACGACCCGGACTTCCAGGCCGGCCGGGTCACCACCTCCTTCATCGAACAGCGCCCGCACCTGCTCACCGCCCGCCACTCCGCCGACCGCGGGACGAAGCTGCTGACCTACCTCGCCGACATCACGGTCAACAAGCCGCACGGCGAGCGCCCCGACATCGTCGATCCGCTGACCAAGCTGCCACCGCTCGCTGCCGGCGAGCCCCCGGCCGGCTCCCGGCAGCGGCTCACCGAACTCGGCCCGGAGGGCTTCGCCCGGTGGCTGCGCGACTCGGCCACCATCGGCGTCACCGACACCACATTCCGCGACGCCCACCAGTCACTGCTCGCCACCCGGGTCCGCACCAGGGACATGCTCGCCGTCGCCCCGGCCGTCGCGCACACGCTGCCCCAGCTGCTGTCCCTGGAATGCTGGGGCGGCGCCACCTACGACGTGGCCCTGCGCTTCCTCGCCGAGGACCCGTGGGAGCGGCTGGCAGCCCTGCGCGAGGCCGTGCCCAACATCTGCCTCCAGATGCTGCTGCGCGGCCGCAACACCGTGGGCTACACCCCGTACCCGACCGAGGTGACCGACGCCTTCGTCCAGGAGGCCGCGGCCACCGGCATCGACGTCTTCCGCATCTTCGACGCCCTCAACGACGTCGACCAGATGCGGCCCGCCATCGACGCCGTACGCCAGACCGGCACCGCCGTCGCCGAGGTGGCACTGTGCTACACCGCCGACCTCTCCGATCCGTCCGAGCGGCTCTACACGCTCGACTACTACCTGCGGCTCGCCGAGAAGATCGTGAACGCCGGCGCGCACGTCCTGGCCGTCAAGGACATGGCCGGCCTGCTGCGCGCCCCGGCCGCCGCGACCCTCGTGTCCGCCCTGCGCCGGGAGTTCGACCTGCCGGTGCACCTGCACACCCACGACACCACCGGGGGCCAGCTCGCCACCTACCTCGCCGCGGTCCAGGCCGGCGCGGACGCCGTGGACGGGGCGGTGGCGTCCATGGCGGGCACCACCTCGCAGCCGTCCCTGTCGGCGATCGTCGCCGCCACCGACCACACGGAGCGGCCCACCGGCCTCGACCTCCAGGCCGTCGGCGACCTGGAACCGTACTGGGAGAGTGTCCGCAAGGTGTACGCGCCCTTCGAGGCGGGCCTGGCCTCACCCACCGGCCGGGTCTACCACCACGAGATCCCCGGCGGACAGCTCTCCAACCTGCGCACCCAGGCCATCGCGCTCGGCCTCGGCGACCGCTTCGAGGACATCGAGGCCATGTACGCCGCCGCCGACCGCATGCTCGGCCACCTGGTCAAGGTCACCCCCTCCTCCAAGGTGGTCGGCGACCTGGCACTCCACCTGGTGGGCGCCGGTGTCTTGCCGGCGGACTTCGAGGCGGAGCCTGACCGGTTCGACATCCCCGACTCCGTCATCGGCTTCCTGCGCGGCGAGCTGGGCACCCCGCCCGGCGGCTGGCCCGAACCGTTCCGCAGCAAGGCGCTGCGCGGCCGCGCCGAGGCCAAGCCCTTGCCGGAGCTGACCGCGGACGACCGCACCGGCCTGGCCAAGGAACGCCGGACGACGCTCAACCGGCTGCTGTTCCCCGGACCGGCGCGCGAGTTCGACACCCACCGCGCCTCCTTCGGCGACACCAGCGTCCTGGACAGCAAGGACTTCTTCTACGGACTGCGCCCCGGCAAGGAGTACACGGTCGACCTCGACCCCGGCGTCCGGCTGCTCATCGAACTCCAGGCGATCGGCGACGCCGACGAGCGCGGCATGCGCACCGTGATGTCCTCCCTGAACGGCCAGCTCCGCCCGATCCAGGTCCGGGACCGCTCGGCGGCCTCCGACGTCCCGGTCACGGAGAAGGCCGACCGGTCGGACCCCGGGCAGGTCGCGGCGCCGTTCGCCGGCGTGGTGACCCTCGCGGTCGCCGAGGGCGACGAGGTGGAGGCCGGAGCCACGGTGGCCACCATCGAGGCGATGAAGATGGAGGCCACGATCACCGCCCCGAGGACCGGCACGGTGACCAGGCTCGCCATCAACCGCATCCAGCAGGTCGAGGGGGGAGACCTCCTCGTCCAGCTCGGCTGAGAACGGTGGCGGCCACGACCCGGCCTCGTCGCACAGTGGCCGCCACCACCGCGTTCACGCCTCCTTCGGAGCCGCCTGCTGCACCACCTCGAAGGACCACACCGTGGACCCGCTCGCCGCCGGCTTCGGGCGTTCGCCGCCCTCCGCGCCACCACCCTGGTGCGCCGTCTTCATGGGCCCCTCCATCCAGGCCCGGAAGGACTCCTCGTCACGCCAGCGCGTATAGACGAGGTAGTCGTCCGTGCCTTCCACGGGCCGCAGCAGCTCGAACCACTCGAACCCGTCGGAACTCTCCACGGCATGGGCCCGCGAGGCGAAGCGCTTCTCCAGCGTCTCGCGCTGCTCGGCGGGAACGGTCAGTACGTTGATCTTGACTACGCTCATGGCCCCATCCTGCCGTATGCCACGGTCAGCAGGGATCGCGCCAGACCCCCAGCTCCGGCCTCTTCAGCATCGAGGACAGCCCGAGCCGACGTGACTCGGGGCAGAAACTGCGGGTCGGCTCGCTGTACTCCACATGGAAGACCGCCTTGTCGGCCTCGACGAACGGCGAGAGCCGCGCGCACTCGCCGTACTCGGCGCACTGCTCGTTGACCGCGAAGTCGAAGTCGTCCACCAACTGCGGGATCTGCGGCAGGTCGTTCTTCAGGCCCACCGCCAGACCGCGTTCGTGGGCGATGTCCGCGATCACGCGGTTGTACGCCAACTGGTCCCGCGCGGTGAGCGGGAAACCGGTCTCGTGGCCGTAGCCCTCCACCAGATCGGGCTCCACTGCGTCGAAGCCCTTCTCACGGCACATGTCGAACCGCCGCTCCATGATCGGCCGCAGTACGGAGATCCGGCGGATGTCGAGCCAGCGTTCACCCCGCCATCCGTTGGGCGCACCCAGCACCGCGAGGGGAAAGGCGTCCCGGTCGGGCCGGAAGTCCTCCCAGGCTCCCACGTTGACGTAACAGATGACCTTGCGGCCGGCACGGTGCAGCCGGGCCACGTCGCCGGCGCCGTTCTCGAAGCCGTCGATGTCGTAGACCGGCACGTCCGCCGAGGGATCGACCCGCCCGTCGAGCTGCCACTGCCAGGCCGCGCCGGGCCGTGGCTGCCACACCGAGGCCGCGGACGGGTCCGGCGGCGGTGTGCCGTCCGCACCCGAACACCCGGTCACCACCGAGAGGGCGAGGGCCGCCGACGCGGCGAACGCCCGCCCCCTCCTCCTCAGCACTGCGCTCCGGTCAGTACGGGCGTCAGCCGGGCCCAGGGATTGGGCAGCTCACCCGTGACCGGCCCGGAGACCGCGGCGCCGCGCTCGCGCGCGGTGCGCACGGCGAGCGGGGCCAGGGCCTCGGGCACCCCGTACACCAGGTGGCAGAACCTCTCAGCCGGGTGCCTCCGCGTCCAGTCCGGCCGGCTGAACGCGGAGACGTAGGCGGACCAGGATCCCTCGAAGGTGACGACCAGGTCGGCCAGACGCGCGTAACCCGGTGCCGGGTGAACCCCCGGATTCAGCACGACCGGGGCCGAGCCCTGCCGGCGCAGACCACGTACCAGCGCTCTGTGGGCGGGCAGTTCGGTCGCGGCCGAACTCACCCGGTCCAGAAAGCACCCGTCGGCCGCGTACCACTGCCGGTGCCGCCGGGCGTCCTCGGCGACCTCGGCCGCCGGACGCGTGCCGTAGTCCGTGTCGACGTAGCCCAGCAGGCGGGCGCCCGCCGCCCGCAGCGCGCCGGCCGCCGCGGCGAAGGCCGGATCGGGCGCCCGGCCCGGGCCGTTCGCGGGGTTGATGACGACCCCGTACGTGCGGTCGGCCGCAGTGATGAGCCGGTGCCAGGAGCCCGGATCCTCGGCCGGGTGGACGTACAACGGGATCAGCAGGCTCACGACGGACGGCCGCCTTCCGGGGCGCGGGACGGCGGACGTGCGCCGGCCGACCACAGCGCGGCCAGTGACTCGTCCAGTGAGTACGACGGCCGCCAGTCGAGGGCGGTCCGTGCGGCGGCGATGTCGGAACACTGCCAGGACACCTGGTCCGAGCGGGCCGAGCCGGCCCCCTCTTCCTCGATCCGGCCGCGGAAGCCGGCGATGTCCGCGAGCGTCCGTACGAGCCGGCGCACCGGGACGGCGTCGCCGCCACCGATGTTGAGCACGCGCGGCAGCGGCCCGGTCGCGGTGACCGCGCGCTCGACCGCCCGCGCGACGTCGCGCACGTCCACGAAGTCCCGGTACGCCGAAAGGTCGCCCAGCCGGAGCAGGGCGTCCGGGTCCGTGCCGGCCGCGCGCAGCAGTCCGGTGACCCGGCCGGGCAGACCGGAGGGCGGTGCGCCGGGCCCCACCGGGTTGCCGACCCGCAGGACCACCGCGTCCAGCTCACCGGTGGCGATCGTGACGGTGCCGGCCAGCTTGGTGGCGCCGTAGGCGGTCCGGGGCCGGGTGGCCGCCGACTCCGGCACGCAGACCCGTTCGGCCCCCGGCCCGTACTCGGCGGCCGAGCCGAGGTGGATCAGGCGGGCGGTGGGGCGGGCTTGGCGCAGCGCCGCGCAGAGCACGGCGGGGCCGCGGGCGTTGAGCTCGGCGAGCGCCACCGGATCTCCGCCGGTCGCGCCCGCGCAGTTGACGACGGTGTCGACGGCCGCGGACGCCAGGGCCGCCGCGAGCCGGTCGACCGGGTCGGTGGCGAGGTCGACGTGCACGTCGGCGGCGGGGGAGCGGCCGCCGCCGAGGACCCGCGCGCCGGGCAGGGCGCACAGCCGCTCGGCGACGTGGGCGCCCAGATATCCGGTGAAGCCCAGGACGAGAATGCGCATGCGGTGCTCAGGCTCCCTTGAGCAGCAGGGACTTGCGGCTGGTGAACTCGGCGTTGGCCCGGTCGTAGTCGTCGGGGCGGCCGATGTCGAGCCAGTAGCCGTCGAATTCGTAGGCGTGCGGCGGGTCGTCGGCGTGCAGCAGGTCGAGCACCAACTCGTCGAAGCCCAGGGGCAGTCCGGCCGTGTAGCCGTCGAGTGTCGCCCGGGACAGCCCGTACACGCCCATGGAGACCCGGTAGTCCATGCTGGGCTTCTCGGTGAAGGCGACGACCCTGCTCGCCTCGGTGGTCAGGACACCGAAGTCGATGTGCACCTTCCTGGCGTACGTGGCGATGGTCAGCGGCGCGCCGGAGGCGCTGTGCCGGCGCAGGACGTCGGCGTAGTCGAGGTCGGTGAGGATGTCGCCGTTCATGACCAGGAAGTGCTCCGGCAGCCGTTCGCGCATGGTGAGCAGCGGTCCCATGGTCCCCAGCGGGCTCTCCTCGGTGGCGTAGTCGACGGTCAGGCCCCACTGCGAGCCGTCGCCGACGTAGGCGCGGATGATCTCGCCCAGGTGGCCTATGGCGATCGTGCAGCCGGTGAAGGAGGCTGCGGCGAGCTGGCGCAGGACGATCTCCAGGATGGCGTGCTGGTCGCCGATGGGTACGAGCGGCTTGGGCAGCGCGGTGGTGTAGGGCCGCAGCCGGACGCCCTTGCCTCCGGCCAGGATCACTGCGTGCATGAGGTTTCCCCCCTCGGTCAACGTGCCGGTCATGGTCAGATGTTGTAGATGCCGGTCTTGTAGCGGGCGAGGTTGGCCGGGTCGCGGAAGAACTTCACGGTGTGTGCGAGGCCCTGCTGCAGGTCGTGCGCCGGGCTCCAGCCGGTCGCCTCCCGCAGCCGGGTCGCGTCGGCGACGAGCCGCATCACCTCTGAGTTCGCGGGCCGCAGCCGCTGCTCGTCCTCCCGTATGTCGAGCGCGGTGTCCATCACCTTGCCGATGAGCGTCACCAGGTCGCCGACGGAGATCTCGCCGCCGGTCCCGGCGTTGAACGTACGGCCCACGACCCGCTCGGCGGGGGCGGTGCCGACCGCGAGGAACGCCTGCGCTGTGTCTTTGACGAAGGTGAAGTCGCGGGTGGGACGCAGGTCCCCGAGGGTGATGGTGCGTTCGCCGGCCGCGACCTGGCCGATGACGGTGGGGATCACCGCCCGCATGGACTGCCGGGGGCCGTAGGTGTTGAAGGGCCGCAGTGTCACCACCGGCGTGTCGAAGCTGGCGTGATAGCTGTCCGCCAGCCGGTCCCCGCCCGCCTTGGACGCGGCGTACGGCGACTGCGTGTTGACGGGGTGGTCCTCGGTGATGGGCACGGTCCGCGCGGTGCCGTACGTCTCACTCGTGGAGGTGTGCACCAGCCGGGGCGTGCCCTGGGCGCGGACCGCCTCCAGGACGTTCAGGGTGCCGGTGACGTTGGTGTCCACGTAGCTGTGCGGTGCCCGGTAGGAGTACGGGATGGCGATGAGGGCGGCCAGGTGGTAGACGCACTCGGCGTCTTCGACGAGGTGGCGGACCGAACCGGGGTCGCGGACGTCGCCGAGGACGATCTCGACCTGGTCGAGGACGTCGGGGGAGAGGGTCTCCAGCCAGCCGTAGGAGGAGAAGGAGTTGTACTGCGCCATGGCCCTCACCCGGTGCCCGGAGGCGACGAGCGCCTCGGTGAGGTGGGAGCCGATGAATCCCTCGGCTCCGGTGACGGCGGCGAGCGGTGTTGCGGTCACGCGGGATCCTTCCGGTGGGTGAAGCGGTGGGTGAAGCGGTGGGTGAAGCGCTGGTGAGTCGGCCGGTGAATGGGGGGCGGTGCGTCGATGGGCGCGTCGACGGGTGGCGAGGTGTGGCCCGGGCGGGCCCCGCGGTGGGACGGCGATTCCGCCGCGGCCTCACGCATGCGCCGCCGGCCGGCCCAGCAGCCGCAGCACGCACACCGTGAGAAGGAGCGCGGCGCCGCCGCAGCACCACGTCAGGGCGGCTGCCGGACCCGGTGGCGACCCGGCCAGGAAGGACGACCCGGCGCCGGCGGCCGCCGCTAGACACAGGGCGGCCGGCGGCCAGGCCACGCCGAAGGCCTGGAGCAGCAGGGAGGTCCACAGCGCCGTCGCGAGCAGCACCAGCGTGACGGGGTCGGCGTCGACGACCAGCGCCGCGGGCACCAGCGGAGCGAGGTAGACCAGCAGGCAGCCGGCGAGAACGGCCGCCGAGCGCAGCCGGAAACCGGCCGGAGTTCCGGTCGTCCGCAACGCGGCCACCGACAGCCCCCGGTAGCGGTACAGCAGCCACTCCGCCGGCCCCATGCTCAGGGTCAGCACGATGGCCGCCCACGGTTGCTGATGGCCCGTCAGAAACACCAGCGCCCCGGCGGCCAGCCCGAACAGGCCGTACGGCAGGGAGCGGAGCAGACGCGGGCGGGCGGCGTCCGGTACGTGCGCGGTCCGGAGGGTGCCGCGCAGCGCCCAGCCGGCCGCGGCGACGGAGCCGAGCAGCGACAGCAGCGGCAGCCCGGCCCGCAGCACGGTCCCGGGCTCCCACCACGGCAACGTCGCCGCGCCGGCGATCAACGGCGCGAGGGCGGCCAGCAGCAGTCGCTCCCGGCCCAGTACGAGCAGCACCCCGGCGGCCGCGAGGTACCCCGACTGGGCCGTCACGGCCAACGCCGTGGCGCCCGACCCGGCGAGGGCCGCCCCGGCCCCCGTCGCCGCCACCGCGCCCAGCGGCGCCCCTGTGAGGAGAGTGCGGCCCGCCTCCCGGCGTCCGGTCGCCAGCCGCAGATACGCCCGGTGGCCCAGCGCCTGGTTCCACGCCCAGGAGAGAAGCCCCGCCACCACCAGCGCCCGTACCGCGCCGTCCTGGGGCAGCAGGCGCCCGGCGAGTGCGTAGGCGAGTCCCGGCAGTGCGAACAACGCACCCCGCAGGGCGCACCGCACATGGTCGGGCCGCCAGGGATCGGCGGGTCGCGGAGGGTCGGGGAAGGCGCGCGGCACCCGCTCGTACAGTGCCGTGGCCAGGGAGAACAAGTCGGGGTGCCCGTACCGGTCCTGGATCACCTCGCCGGTCAGCCCCTCCGATTCCAGCAGCGCTGCCACCTCGTAGGGATGGACCGCCGGGGCCACGTGGTCGGCCAGTTCGGCCGCCAGCCGGTCGACCGCGTCCCGCCGGGCGTCGTGGCCCGGGCGGACCAGGGCAAGGGTGCGCTGGTCGGCCGTGCGCAGGGCGAGCGTGCGGTCGTCGGCGAGGCGCAGCGCCAGCGTCTCCTGATCCGCGCCGCCGGGTTCCAGGGCCATGGGTCCGCTCATCCGGTCGCACTCCTCACCGGCGGCCCGCCCGCCGTGGCGAACGTGGCCTCCTCGACGGCCGGCGCGCGTGCGGCCGTCCCGCCGAACGCCGACAGCTCCAGGTAGATGGACCGGAAGGTGTCGATGGTCTGGCGGAGCGTGAACTGCTCGATCACCCTGAGCCGGGCCGCCTCGCCCATCGCCCGGCGCCGCTCGGTGTCGGCCAGCAGTTCCAGTGCCGCGGCGGCCATGGCGGCCGGATCGCGCGGCGGTACCACGAGGCCGGTGTCGCCGACGGCCTCCCGGACACCGCCCACGTCCGTGGAGACGGTCGCCCGGCCGCACGACATGGCCTCGATCAGGGTGAAGGGGAAGCCCTCGCTGATACTGGAGAGCATCACGACGTTCCCGGCGGCGTACGCGTCCTTGATGTCCTCGACCCGGCCTTCGAAGGTGACCGCGTCGGCGTGACCGAGCTGTGCCGCCAGCGCCTCGCAGCGCTCCCGGTAGGCCTCGCCGCCGCGCGGGGTGCCGCCGAACAACCGAAGCCGTGCGGCGGGCAGTTCGGACCGTACGAGGGCGAAGGCGCGGATCAGGGTCTCCAGGTCCTTGATGGGGTCGACCCGTCCGGCCCAGCTGAGCACGGGCTGTGCGGGCTCCGGCCCGGCGGGCGGGAACGCGGCCGGGTCCACGCCGTTGTAGACCGTGCGTATGGACTTTGGGGCGGCACCGCCCCGTTCCTCCCACAGCCGGTTGTAGCGGTTGCCCGGGGTGATCAGGGCGGCCCTGCGGTAGGTCTCCTCGGCCAGCAGCCGGAAGAAGCCCAGCAGGAGCGCCTTCACCGGCCAGCGGTAGGGGGCGGTGCGGTAGCCGAGGTAGCGCTCGCGCAGGTAGACGCCGTGCTCGGTCAGCAGCAGCGGCACACCGTGTCGCTCCAGTCCGGCAAGGCCCGGCAGGACCGCGACGCCGCCGCTGACCGCGTGCGACACACCCGCCTTTGGGCACGGGGCGGCCAGCGGACGCAGGGCGTGCTCCAGCAGCGCGGTCGCGGTCACCGCGTCGTGCAGGGTGGGCCGGGCCTCGCGCACCGGCAGCCCCGGCCGGTTCCAGACCGCGGTCAGGATGCCGATCGCCCGGTCCCCGCGCAGGAACGGACCGAGCCGGCCGTCCGCGGCGGCCCGGGCGAGCCGGTACAGGGCGGGGCCGAACCCGTCCTCGGCGCGCGGGTCGAGCAGTGCGCTCACGAAACGTTCGTAGGCGTCGGCGAGCCGGTTGCGCTCCCGCCCGCGAGGCGGACGCCCTTCGGGTACAGGCCCCCACATGGGGACGGAGACGACTCGCAAGACGTGCTCGGGGATGTCCCAGACGAGCGGCTCGCGTCCGGTGCCGGTGACGGCGACGACCTCGAAGTCGAGGTCGGGCATGCCGGTGACGAGTTGGTCGCACCAGACGCTCACACCGCCGTGACTGTGCGGGTAGGTGCCTTCGGTGAGCAGGGTGACGCGCGCCGCGCCCGAGCGGCGCGCGCCGTGGTGAACGTGCATGGATGTGCTCCACGGCCGAGGTGGGTGTGCGGACCTTCGGTGGTGGGCGGTGCTCAGCGCCGCGCGCCGTACGGCACCGGCTCCGTCACGCCGGCCGGTACCCGGGTGGGCGGCGCGGTGGGCGTGGCGCCGACCGTGTCGTCGGGAGGGCTGACCGGGACGCCCCGGGCCGCGGTCGAGGACGGCAGGGTGAGGGACAGCGTCCCGCCGGCCGTCGCGGTCCAGCCGGAGAGCGCGCCGGCGTAGGCGCCGCCGAAGCCCGTGCTCCCGCGCAGGGTGCCCGTGGGCATCGTCGCCGTCACGGCCACGCCGCCCGGCGCCTGGACGGTCACGGTGTCGCCGACGCGGTAGGCGGTGACCTGCCCGGCGTCGACCGCGTCCCGCCAGGCGGCGCGGCGCCGCATCTCGACGCCGATGTCCTCCATCCGGAGGTTCACCACCGGGGTGCTGTCGGTGAACAGGCCGTCGTAGCCCTTCAGTACGCCGTCGAGGACGGGGTAGGCGATGCGGTCCTCGGCGAGGTTCGACTGGTGGATGAAGTGCGGCTTGGGGTCGTTGGACAGGACGTGCCCGAGAGCGATCCGCGTCTCCAGCGGCACGATGTGCTCGGCGTAGCCCGTGGCGGTGTCCAGGGGGGCGGACAGGCAGGTGGAGGTGGCGGGGTTGTCCTCGCAGATGCCGCTGCCGCCCTGGGCGCGGCTGGTGTAGATCCAGTTGTACTCGTCGACCTGTTCGGCCGCCCGTCCGGCGTTGTAGAAGACGTTCATCGGATAGCGGGAGACCGTCGTGGCGCTGCCGACCTGTCGCAGGACGGGGTCACGGGAGTTGTCCGACGCGAGCCAGGTGATGCCGGTGTCCGTCAGGGCGGGGCCCAGGTTCGGGTTGTCCTCGGGTTGCTGGGGGGTGACCTTCAGGCCCGAGTGCTCACCGGTCACCAACTCGTCGTTGTCCAGCGGGAGTCCGGCGCCCTCGCCCCAGACGCGGTTGGTCGCGATCTCGTCGGCGATCTCGTTCCGGCTCATCCACTGTGTACTGCCGTCGGGGTTCGTCGCGCACTTCCACGGGACCACGCCGACGTCCTGCCGGCAGCCCAGGAAGGCGTGCGTGTACGTGTGGTTGATCCAGCGGAAACGGTCGCGTTCGGTGATCAGCCGGTCGGCGAGCGGGTCGGCTCCATCGTTGTCCTGGCGGTGGTCGACGCTGCCGGAGCCGTTGTAGGCCAGGTCGAGCGTGAAGTCCCGGCTGTCCTGCCAGGCGGTGGCGTGGTCGACGTCGGCCGGGACCATGCGGATCGGGTTCGGTGTGCCCTCGCCCGGCAGGCAGTCCACGTCGCCAGGAGTGCAGTTGAGCTCGGTGTCCCAGCGGTCGTCGGCCGCGAAGACGTCGTCGACGTGCACGGCGAAGTAGTTGCGGTCGGCGCCGAGATGGATCCCACCGGTCATCCACTCCACGATGCCCCGGGCGAGCAGCCGGAACTGCTGCTGGTGCTGGTTGTAGACGAACGTGACGACGAGTTCGCGCCGCCCGTCGTGCCGATACTCGCCCACCAGGGAGCCCTTGGTCGCCCGCCCGGGTATCGCGGCCTGGACGTACGGCACGAAGTCGGCCCCCGGCGCGGGTGTCGAGAGGTAGGCGTAGGACTCGCCCACGGTGGGGGAGTTGTCCTCGAACGGAACCGCCCCGTCCAGGTAGCCGAAGGGGCCGGCCAGCCCGGCTTGCGTCACCTCCGCGCGGACACCGTCGACGCTGCCGGCGTACCCGGTGCCGACCGCGTACTGGAGTCCGACCTCGGGGCGCGCGTAGGTGTAGGCGTCGACCTGCGGGATCGCGTATGTCTGCTCGTAGCTCACGAGCGCCGCCATCTCGGCCGAGTTCACCGGGAAGGGATTGTCGTTGGGCAGGACGACGGCCTGGAACCTGGCGCGCGGTTGTCCGTCCACGGTGTCCGCCAGGAACCCGGCGTCGATCACGGGCCGGCCGGCGTCCTCCAGGTCGACCTCCGTGTACGGCGTGCCCGCGGTCTTCAGCTCGGCGGCAATGGCGTCGGTGGCCGGCCCTCCGTCGCTCACGACCAGCACGCGCAGGTCGACGCGCGGTGCCGGGGTGTCGGCGGCGTGGACCGGGCCGGCCGGTATGCCGAGCGACGCTATCAGCGCGCCGACTGCGAGCGCCGTAGTGCGAATGGTCCGCTTCATGCGGTGAGATTCCCTCCCCCGGGCAGGGGTGTGGGCACGCTCCTGCCGGAGCCCGTCCCACCCCGTGACCACGCCGTCGCCCCCCTGAGACGCCGGTCGTCGACGTTTCCGTCGCGTCACATAGTGAGGCTCGTGTGGAGCTTTTGTGTGCCTGCTGCGGAACTTGACGGAAAAGCGTATGTGTCTATTTACCCGGAACGGGCACGGTTCAGAGCGCCGGCGAGCGTCGCGTTCCGCGCGGTGCGCTGCACCGGCAGGCCCGTGTGCTGCGGCGAGCGGGAAGCGGCGGGCGCGGAATGCCGGCCTCCGTGGGGCGTGCGCGGCCAATGGTCTCGACCAGTGCGCTGACCGGGCGTGGAGCGAGATCAGGTCAGTCGTGATGTTGCTCGCGCCGTCGGCGGCCGCCCGGTCGCGGGTCGGCCGCCGACAGTGCTCACTGCGTGGGGAAGCCTGCGGTCACGGGCACAGGACGCGGGTCTCCGGCGTGTGGACCGGCCCACCGCTGACGCTCGTGCTGTCGCTGAACTCGGCGTAGAAGTACGAGTAGAAGCCGATGTTGCCGTTGCAGCCGGAGTCGGCGGCGACCTGCAGAGCCAGGGTGACGGTGCGGCTCTGGCCGGGCGGGATCGTGGCGCCGTAGTTGGTGCCGAGGTCGGCGGGGCCGGTCCCGGCGCACGGGACGGCGCCGGCCTCCGACGCCAGGCTGCATCCGGTGAACTCGTACTTGAGGTCGGGCCGCTGGGTGGTCAGCCAGGTCGGGTCGATCGTCTGGTACACGAACCAGATGTCGTACGTCCTGTTGTTCTTGATCGTCATCGACAGGTTCACCGTGCCGCCGGGCTGGGTGGTCGCCGCGTCGGTGCTGAACGTCAGTTCGGCCGGGGCGGGATCGGCGGCGCTCGCGGAGGGCGCCAGGCCGAACAGGGCGAGGGCGAGGGCGATGATCGTGGCGAGACCGAGGCGTCTCGTTCGTGTGGATCGCATGGCCCGGGACACTAGGCACGGCCTCGGCGCACCGTCTGCACCACCGGGAACACGGAGAACGGGACTCGGCCGGAAGTGTGCGTGTGGTGAAGTGTCTGTGACGGCTTCTTCACAAGCAGTGCTGAGCGGTGTTCGCGCATGACAGCGCAAGGGTCCGGCGCCGAATCCGCCCGGGTGGGACCACCGGCCGTACCCTCGACGGCAATGGCGGATTCCGGGTGCCTGCCCTCGCGGGCCCGCAGTCCGACGCGCTGCGAGCGCCCGGTGACCGCGCGCCCTGGGGCGCATGCGCAGTCCCACGCGAGCGGCTCCCCGTCCCAGGACTGACCTGCCGCGTTCCGGCGGTGCGGTAGCGGCATTGTCAGTGCCATGGACGAGAATGCGGGCAAGCGAGATCAACACCGGCCGGAGCGGGTAGGCGGTCTCGAGTCCCCTGTCCCGAAAGGCCGCAGCCGATGCCGCTTACCGTCGTCCACTCGCAGACCGCCGAACCCCGTGTGACCGGGCGCCGTGGGCCCCGCCCGTGCGCCCCGCTCAGCCTCGCCGAGGCCGACGTCCTGCGGATCGTCGCCGACACGCGTACGCCCGTGTTCGTCACCGTCCGCGCGGGCGGACGACGCAGATACAGCTACTGGCGGCCGCTGGACTCGGTCACGGGCAGAGGCGGCTGCTACGCGGCGCTGCCCACCGCCGAGTGCGACAAGCTCCACGCCGCCGGCCGGATCGCGCTGGGCGACCCGCTGACCGACCCGGCCAGGACCACCTACCGGGTCACGGCCGTCCGCACCCCGGCCGGACCCGCGCGCGCCGTGCGGGCCCGGCCGCACGCGGCGTGAGCACACGGAGCGGAGTGGTCGTCCGAAGTCCCGGGCTGAGGAGGCGGGGCTGTCCTGAGGTGAGGCGGAGGGGATGACGAGGTCACACGACGCCGGTGACGACGCCGCCGAGGAGAACCTCCTCGAGGGGCTGCGGGTCGACCAAGGCAGGCCGGAGAAGCCCGTCCTGCTCACCGCGGAGGGGAGCCCCATCGGCACCTGGCGGGAGAACCATCCGTACGACCGCAAAGTGCGCAGGTCCGCCTATGAGCGGGAGAAGCGGATCCTGCAGATCGAGCTGCTCAAGATGCAGCGCTGGGTCAAGGAGACCGGGCAGCGGATCGTCGTCCTCTGCGAGGGCCGCGACGCGGCCGGCAAGGGCGGCACCATCCAGCGCTTCACCGAACGCCTCAACCCCCGCGGCGCCCGCGTGGTCGCCCTCGACAAACCGACCGAACGGGAGGCGGGGCAGTGGTACTTCCAGCGCTACGTGGCCCACCTGCCCGCCCGCGGCGAGATCGTCTTCTTCGACCGCTCCTGGTACAACCGGGCGGGCGTCGAGCGGGTGATGGGCTTCTGCACGGAGCCCGAGTACCGCCAGTTCCTCCAGCAGGCGCCGTTGTTCGAGCGCCTGCTCACCGACGACGGCGTCCTGTTGGTGAAGTACTGGTTCTCCGTCTCCCGGGCCGAGCAGCGGACCCGGTTCGCGATCCGCCAGGTCGACCCGGTACGCCGCTGGAAGCTTTCGCCGACGGATCTCTCCTCGCTGGACCGCTGGGACGACTACACCACGGCCAAGGTCGACATGTTCCGTGCCACCGACACACCGCACGCGCCCTGGACGGTCGTCAAGAACAACGACAAGCGCCGCGGCCGGCTGGAGGCCATGCGCAGCCTGCTGGACCGCTGCGACTACCCGGCCAAGGACCACCAGGCCGTGGGCCCTCCCGACCCGCTGATCGTGGGCCCCGCCGACACCCTGCTCGAAGCCGGTGAGGAGCCTGCCGACCTCTCGCCGACACCGCTGGCCGGACATGGTGACGGTCCGGGCACCCACCCGGGTCGGGTGGACTGACACCGGCCATCCGGCCCGCGTGGTGCGCGCCTCTCGTGCCGCCGTGCGGATCAGTGCCCCGGCGACGCCCTGAGCGCGGGATCCGGGGCCGCCCGCCTCGACCGCCCCCTACTCCGCCCACGGTGAGTCGAGGATGGTGCGGACGAAGTCCCCGCGCTCGAAACCCGGTACGTAGTGCGCGAGCACGTCCGCCTTGACGTTGCCGAAGGAGGTGTCCGGTTTGGGCCGCACGCCGTCGGTGAACGCCCCCAGGATGCGACGCTTGAAGTCGGGACGCGGATGCAGGGCGACGACCGCGGCCCGCTGGTCCTCGGGAACGTCGTGGTAGCCGATACCGAGGACGTCGTACTCCACGCCCGCGGTGACCAGTGCCACCTCCGGCTCCATGAATTCCGGGACGCCGGGGGTGGTGTGCAGGGCGATCGCGGTCCACACCCGCCGGACGCTGTCCTCGGGCACCTCCCGCGCGCGCAGGAAACGGCGCGCCTCGTCGGCGCCGTCCACCTCGAAACGCCGGCCGCTGCCGTGGAAGGCCTCGTTCAGGCCCAGGTCGTGGAACATGGCGCCGACGTACAGCAACTCCGGATCGAAGCTCAGGTCCCGATTGCGGCCCTGCAGGGCGCCGAAGAAGTACACCCGGCGCGAGTGGTGGTAGATCAGCTCGTTCGTGCTGTCCCGTACCAGCTCGGTCGCCTCCCGGGCCAGCTTCGTGTCGGGGACGCGCACTCCGGTCGTGGAGAAGTCACCGGTCGCGTACGGGTCACCGGCCGTGGAAGGGCCGTGGCCACCGGCCGTGGAAGGGTCGTTCGTCATCGCCAACCGCCTGTTCTCGGGCTGCCGGCGTTTCCGGCTGCCGTGTCCAGTCTGCGCAGCGCGGGATGGTGGCGCCATGGCCACCCGGCCGAATGCCCCGCAGATACGGACACGCGCCGCCGGCCTAGCCGCCGGCGACGAGCCAGGGGCGCGGATCGGTGTAGTACCCGTCGAGGACGACTTCGAAGTGCAGGTGGGGACCGGTGGACAGCCCGGTGGAGCCGACCCGTCCGACCGGGGTGCCGGCCTCCACGGTCTGTCCCACGGCGGCCTCCAGGGATGACAGGTGGCTGTAGGTGGTCTGCAGCGGTTTGCCCTCGATGGTCCCGTGGTCGATCACGACGCGGTTGCCGTACGCGGAGGTCAGCGCGGCGAACACGATGCGTCCCTGCCGGGCGGCGACGACCTGCGCTCCCTGGGGCGCGGCGAAGTCCACGCCGGTGTGCAGCTTGGTCACCCCGGTCAGCGGGTGCTCCCGCGACCCGTAGGGCGAGGAGATGGTGAGCTCGCTCACCGGAGCGGCCAGCAGCGCGCCGGCCGCCGCGCCCGCGCCGCCGCCGGTATCGGCCCGGTCGAGCGCCTCGTAACGCGGGAGCAGGGCCTCGACCTCGGCGAGGTAGGTCTCGGCCGTGGGCGGGACGCGCCCCGCCTTCGTCACGGCGTCCGTTCCCGACGAGTACGCGGCGAGGGTCAGGTCCACGAGGTCCCCGTTGACCCGGCCCTCGGTGCGCAGTTCGGTCACCTTCTCGGCGAGGGAGCAGTCCTGCCGGCCGAGCGCCATGATCGCGTCCGCCGGGTCGCGGGGCGAGGAGTTCCCGTTGCCGTCGTCGTCCTTGCCCCAGGTTCGCCACTCGGTGTCGGTGAACGCGGCGATGCCCTTCTCGCCGGAGAGCTCGTCCGTGTCGTCCCGCCAGCCGGAGAGCTGGTCGATCTGAGCGGCGAGCACGGACGGTTCGAGGATCGTGCAGGCGGAGGCCGCCTTGCGCAGCCATGGGATGTAGGAGGGGTCGATGTCGACCGCCGCGGCCTGATCGGAGTCGGTGTCCTCGGGCCACGGGGACGGCAGACCGCCCGTCAGCGCGAAGAAGGCGGCCACGCCGGTGACGGTCACCAGCCCCGGCAGCAGCAGCAGCGTGAAGGGCCCGGGACCGCGGCGCTTCCGCTTCCCGCCCTGTTCCGGTTGGTCCGTCTGCTCCGTCTGTGCTGCTTGTGCGGGGTGTGCCGGGTGTTCCGACTGTTGCTCGTCCGTGTCTTGGGCCGGCCCCGCCACGGTCGGCCGCTCGTCGTTCACCTGCGGCACGCGCCGGGACCTGATGCTCACGAAGGGAAGATAACGCCCTGTTCCGGTGAGCGTCAGGAGACCCCGAGGCAGAAGGGCATGCCCGAACGGGCAGAGCCACCGGAGCCCGACGGCCCCGGACGCCCGCACGAAGGTCCCCTCCTGGCCGTTGACCCCGGAGATGACGAGAGTTACGTTGCCGAACTGTAAGAAGGTTAAT
>NZ_BAABCQ010000155.1:0-18797 GCF_039539045.1 Streptomyces marokkonensis | reverse complement strand
GGCGCACCGCAGTCGAACGCCGCTGTCGGATCTGATGGTAAGGCTTGCCTAACTTAGCCCTACCTTAGCGGATCGGCCAGGGTGGCGTGGCGGCAGGATGCGGTGGTACGCGCACATAAATGAAGGAGACTGTCGTGTCGGCGAACAGCTTCGACGCCCGCAGCACACTGCAGGTGGGCGACGAGTCGTACGAGATCTTCCGGCTGGACAAGGTCGAGGGCTCCGCGCGCCTTCCCTACAGCCTGAAGGTGCTGCTGGAGAACCTGCTCCGCACCGAGGACGGCGCGAACATCACCGCCGACCACATCCGCGCCCTGGGCGGCTGGGACTCGCAGGCCCAGCCGTCGCAGGAGATCCAGTTCACGCCGGCCCGAGTGATCATGCAGGACTTCACCGGCGTGCCCTGTGTCGTCGACCTCGCCACCATGCGCGAGGCCGTCAAGGAGCTCGGCGGTGACGCGGCGAAGATCAACCCGCTGGCCCCGGCCGAGCTGGTCATCGACCACTCCGTCATCGCCGACAAGTTCGGCACCAACGACGCCTTCAAGCAGAACGTCGACCTGGAGTACGGCCGCAACAAGGAGCGCTACCAGTTCCTGCGCTGGGGCCAGACCGCGTTCGACGAGTTCAAGGTCGTCCCGCCGGGCACCGGCATCGTCCACCAGGTGAACATCGAGCACCTGGCCCGCGTCGTCATGACCCGTGACGGCAAGGCCTACCCCGACACCCTGGTCGGCACCGACTCGCACACCACCATGGTCAACGGCCTCGGCGTCCTCGGCTGGGGCGTCGGCGGCATCGAGGCCGAGGCCGCGATGCTCGGCCAGCCGGTCTCCATGCTGATCCCGCGCGTCGTCGGCTTCAAGCTGACCGGCGAGCTGACGCCCGGCACCACCGCCACCGACCTGGTCCTCACGATCACCGAGATGCTGCGGGGGCACGGTGTCGTCGGCAAGTTCGTCGAGTTCTACGGCGAGGGTGTGGCGGCCACCAGCCTCGCCAACCGCGCCACCATCGGCAACATGTCGCCGGAGTTCGGCTCCACCGCCGCGATCTTCCCGATCGACGACGAGACGCTGAACTACATGCGCCTGACCGGCCGCAGCGACCAGCAGGTCGCGCTCGTCGAGGCGTACGCCAAGCAGCAGGGCCTCTGGCTGGACCCGCAGGCCGAGCCGGACTTCTCCGAGAAGCTGGAGCTCGACCTCTCCACGGTCGTGCCCTCCATCGCCGGCCCGAAGCGCCCGCAGGACCGCATCGTCCTCGCGAACGCCGCCCAGCAGTTCAAGTCGGACGTCCTCAACTACGTCGACGTCGTGGACGAGGCGGGCAAGGAGTCCTTCCCGGCCTCCGACTCCCCGGCCGTCACCCCCAACGGCGCCCCGTCCAACCCGGTCCCGGTGACCGCCCCCGACGGCACGACCTACGAGCTGGACCACGGTGCGGTGACGGTCGCGGCCATCACCTCCTGCACCAACACCTCCAACCCGTACGTCATGGTCGCAGCCGCCCTGGTGGCCAAGAAGGCGGTCGAGAAGGGCCTGACCCGCAAGCCGTGGGTCAAGACCACCCTCGCCCCGGGCTCCAAGGTCGTCACCGACTACTTCGAGAAGGCGGGCCTGACCCCGTACCTCGACAAGGTCGGCTTCAACCTCGTCGGCTACGGCTGCACCACCTGCATCGGCAACTCCGGCCCGCTGCCGGACGAGGTCTCCAAGGCCGTCAACGACCACGACCTGGCCGTCACCTCGGTGCTCTCCGGCAACCGCAACTTCGAGGGCCGGATCAACCCCGACGTCAAGATGAACTACCTGGCGTCCCCGCCGCTGGTCGTCGCCTACGCCCTCGCGGGCTCCATGAAGGTCGACATCACCAAGGACGCCCTCGGTGCCGACCAGGACGGCAACCCGGTCTTCCTGAAGGACATCTGGCCGACCGAGGCCGAGGTCAACGACGTCGTCGCCAACACCATCGGCGAGGACATGTTCTCCAAGTCCTACAGCGACGTCTTCGCGGGCGACGCCCAGTGGCAGGCGCTGTCGATCCCGACCGGCGACACGTTCGAGTGGGACAGCGAGTCCACCTACGTGCGCAAGCCCCCGTACTTCGAGGGCATGGGCATGGAGCCCGCCCCGGTCGAGGACATCTCCGGCGCCCGGGTGCTGGCCAAGCTGGGCGACTCGGTCACCACCGACCACATCTCCCCGGCCGGTGCGATCAAGGCCGACACCCCGGCCGGCAAGTACCTCACGGAGCACGGCGTCGAGCGCCGCGACTTCAACAGCTACGGCTCGCGCCGCGGCAACCACGAGATCATGATCCGCGGTACGTTCGCCAACATCCGCCTGCGCAACCAGATCGCGCCGGGCACCGAGGGCGGCTACACCCGCGACTTCACCCAGGCGGACGGCCCCGTGTCGTTCATCTACGACGCCTCCCGCAACTACATCGAGCAGGGCACCCCGCTCGTCGTCCTGGCGGGCAAGGAGTACGGCTCCGGCTCGTCCCGCGACTGGGCCGCCAAGGGCACCGCGCTCCTCGGCGTCAAGGCCGTCGTCGCCGAGTCGTACGAGCGCATCCACCGCTCGAACCTCATCGGCATGGGCGTCCTGCCGCTCCAGTTCCCGGAGGGCCGCACCGCCGAGTCCCTCGGCCTGACCGGCGAGGAGGTCTTCTCCGTCTCCGGCGTCACCGAGCTCAACGAGGGCACCGTCCCGCGCACGGTGAAGGTCACCACCGACACCGGCGTCGAGTTCGACGCGGTCGTCCGCATCGACACCCCGGGTGAGGCGGACTACTACCGCAACGGCGGCATCCTGCAGTACGTGCTGCGCAGCCTGATCCGCAAGTAGGCGGCACGGCACAGCCGTTCGGCACAGCGGTTCGGCACAGCGGTTCAGGGCCGCACCCCCGGCGACGGGGGTGCGGCCCTGCGCGCGTTCCGGTACGGCACGGGAGGCGTGACCACCGGCGCGCCCTCGGGTGCCGTCAGGCGACCGCTCCGCCGGTGCCGCGTGCCGCGGCGATGTGGTCGGCGCGGCCGGCCCCGTCGTACACGGTGATGTCGACGTACGCGCCGTCCGGGATGCTGAGGTCCTTCACCGTGAGGTCGACGGTCTCCGAGGTGCCCGGCGCCGAGAAGGTGCCCAGGTCGTGATAGGAGCCGCCGGACGAGTAGCCGACGGCCACGTAGAACGTGTCGCCGTCGTTCTTGGTGTCGTAGATCCAGAGCTTCTCGCCGCTCGGGTGGAACTCCACCTTGCCGACGAACCGGCCCGCGTCGTTCAGCTCCATCTTGACGGCGGTGCCGCCCGCGTCGTGCGCGAAGTAGGTGCCGTCGAACGGGTCGGTGAGACTGCCGCCGCTGCACGGGCAGCCGCTGGTGCCGCGGTAGTACGTGGAGACGCCGGGATCGGGGTCGTAGGCCTGGGCCGGCGCCGCCGTCGCGAACAGGACGCCCGCCGCCAGCAGCGCGCCCGTGACCGGACCCGTGACCGGACCCGTGAACCGTTTGCCGATACTCGTCCGCACGTGTTCCTCCCCCTCGGAATGCGCGTGAGGCGCCGTCCGGCGTCCGCCGGTGGCGCCCGCTCATTGTGGGGCATCCGTCACGTACGGGGAATGGGGCGGCACAGGGGAGTGGCGGGTCCGGGACACAAGCCCGGACCCGCCACCGTGTCTTATCGGCTCACGCGGGCTTCATCGGCTCACGCGGGCCGTATCCGCTCACGCCAGCAGTTCTACCTCCGCCAGCGTGTGCTCCCCGTCGAGGACCAGGCGGTACTTCTCGTACGCCCCCGGCGACTTCACCGAGAACGCCCGGGTCTGCCGGTCCCAGGCGAAGGACTCGCCGGAGCGCTGGTCCAGCGTCCGCCAGGTCGTGCCGTCGGCCGAGCCCTGGAGCTTCCAGCCGGTCGGGGCCTTCGTCCGGTCCGCCGACGAGGTCAGGGTGTACTGGACCGCCTCGGCGCCCTTCTCGGACACCGGCAGGTCCACCGACGTCACGGCCGCGTCCGTCGCCGACGTGTCGTCGAACAGGGCACCCTCGGCCTCGATCGCGTCCGAGCGCGGGGCCGGCACCTCGTCGTCCTTGGTGATCGACACCGGGGCGGCGTTCTCGCCGGTGCCCCACTTCGACGGCCGCGGGCCCATGTCGAACTCCAGGACACCGCCCTTCGCGATCAGCGAGTGGGGGAGCGAGGTCGAGTTCCAGCGCTTGCCGTTGACCTTCAGACCCTGCACGTAGATGTTCTCAGTGCTGTTCTTCGGCGCCTTGACGACCAGCTTGCGGCCGTTCTCCAGCTCGACGGTCGCCTTGGTGAACAGCGGGGAGCCGATGGCGTACTCGCCGCTGCCCATCACCAGCGGGTAGAAGCCGAGCGAGGAGAAGAGGAACCAGGCCGACTGCTCGCCGTTGTCCTCGTCACCGTGGTAGCCCTGCCCGATGTCGCTGCCGGTGTACAGGCGCTGGAGAACCTCGCGAATGTTCTTCTGTGTCTTGTGGGGCTGCCCGGCGGCGTCGTACATGTACAGGGCGTGGTGGGCGACCTGGTTGGAGTGCCCGTACATGCCCATCCGGACGTCGCGCGCCTCGGTCATCTCGTGGATGACGCCGTTGTAGGAGCCCTTGAACTCCGGGGAGGCCGTCTCGGGGGTGGACAGGTACTCGTCGAGCTTGTCGCCGAGGCCGTCCCGGCCGCCGTACAGGTTGGCCAGGCCCCGGCTGTCCTGCGGGGCGGTGAAGGCGTAGCCCCAGCCGTTGGTCTCCGTGTAGTCGTAGCCCCACACGCGCGGGTCGTACTTCCCGGAGTCCACGCGCCAGTCGCCCGCCAGGTCCTTGCCCTGGAAGAAGCCGGCCTCGGAGTCGAACATGTTGACGTAGTCCTGGGCGCGGTCGAGGAAGTACGCCGACTCCTCCTTGAACCGCTTCTCGCCGGTCTCCTCGTAGAGCCTCTCGCCCATCTTGGCGATGCCGTAGTCGTTGAGGTAGCCCTCCAGCGCCCACGACATGCCCTCGTGCGTCGCGGTGCTCGTGTAACCGAGGAACGGCGAGGTCTCCATGCCCTTGCGGCCCACGCCGGCGGACGGGGGCACCACGGTGGCGTTCTTGACGGCCGCGTCGTACGCCGCCCTCGCGTCGAAGTCGACGCCCTTGACGTACGCGTCGGCGAACGCCACGTCCGAGGAGGTGCCGGTCATCAGGTCCGCGTAGCCCGGGGAGGACCAGCGCGAGGTCCAGCCGCCGTCCTTGTAGTGCTGCACGAAGCCGTCGACCAGCTCACCGGCCTTGGACGGGGTCAGGAAGGAGTACGCGGGCCAGGCGGTCCGGTAGGTGTCCCAGAAGCCGTTGTTGACGTACACCTTGCCGTCCACGATCTTGGCGCCGGTCTCGGTCGGGGTGTCCTCCTTGACGGCGTCCGAGAAGGGGGAGGCGTACTTGTACTCGCCGTCGACCTTCTCGTGGCCGGCGTTCGGGTACAGGTACAGCCGGTAGAGGCTGGAGTACAGGGTGGTCAGCTGGTCCTGCGTGGCGCCCTCGACCTTCACCTTGCCGAGGATGCGGTCCCACTGCTTCTGGGCGTCGCGCTTGACCTTGTCGAAGGAGGCGCGCTTCGGGATCTCCTGGCGCAGGTTGTCCTTCGCCTGGTCGACGCCGATCAGGGAGGTCGCGATGCGCATCGTCACGGTGCGGTCCCGGCCCGCGTCGAAGCTCAGGTGGCCGGTGACGCCGCTCGAGTCGCCGCCGGTGACCTTGGAGTCGAACGCGCCGTAGACGAAGAGGCGGGTGGCGCCCGCGGAGCCGCCGGACTTGACGTCCGAGTAGCCGCTGAAGGTGCCGGTCTCCTTGTCCAGGGTCAGGCCGGCCTGGTCGTTGACGTTGTCGAAGATCACGCTCGCGTCGTCACCGGGGTAGGTGAAGCGCATCATCGCCGCGTGGTCGGTCGGCGCCATCTCGGCCTTCAGGCCGTTCTCGAACCGCACCCCGTAGTAGTACGGCCGGGCGGTCTCGTTCTCGTGCCTGAAGGCCAGCTCGCGGGCGTCCCGGCCGGTGTCCGGGGTGCCGGGGGCGGCGGACGGCATCACCTGGAAGGTCTGCCGCTCGCCCATCCACGGGCTCGGCTCGTGGCTCGCGCCGAACGCCTGGAGCGTGGGCAGGTTGTCCGCGTTGTTGCCGCGCGCGTAGTCGTAGATCCAGTTCAGTGAACCGGCGTTGGTCACCGGCGTCCAGAAGTTGAAGCCGTTCGGTACCGCGGTCGCGGGGAAGTTGTTGCCGCGGGAGAAGCTGCCGCTGGAGTTGGTGCCGCGGGTGGTCAGCGCGTAGTCGGAGAGGTGCGCCTTCGGCCGCTCGGGCCTGACGCGCTCGATCGCCACGTCGTCCAGCCAGCCGCGGAACTTCGCCGGGCCCTTGGGGGAGTCGTACGCCACCAGGATCCGGTCGACGGTCTTGCCGGCCGCGACCGACCCGATCCCCGACCTCACGCTGTTCCACTGGTTGACGTACAGCACCTTGGCGTCGCCCTGACCGCGCGGCGTCAGCGGGAAGCCGTGCTGGTCGGTCGCCTCGAGGTCGCTCAGGTAGGTGCCGTCGGTGAAGACGAGGTCGACCGCGACGTTCGTGGCGTCGTAGTCGAGGTCGCCGTCCCTCATCGACGGGAACACCTTGTAGGAGAGCTCCGTGCGGCGGTCGACCTTCACGTCGACGTCGAAGACCTTGTTGTACGAGTACGCCCGGCCGTCGGCGGTGTGCCGGCCCGCGTACTGGAGGGCGTGCTTGCCCGTGAAGCCGGCGTTCGCCTTGGCGGTCGGCGAGCCGCTCGGGCCGGTGTCGACGAGGGAGAGCATGTCCTCGGGGACGGGCGTGTCGGTGGCGGCGGTGGCCAGTTGCACGTCGGCGAGCTGGAGCGCGTCGCCGGCCCCGTTGTTCCCGGTGATCTCCAGCCGGAAGTGCTGGAACTCGGCCACTTCCGCGAGCTCGTACGTCTTCGTGTGGAACGGCTCGTCGAAGGACTCTCCGGAACGGCTGTCCAGCGTCTGCCAGTTCTCCCCGTCGGCCGAACCCTTCAGCGTCCAGTCCCTGGGGTCGCGTTCGGCGTGGTCGTTGGCCGAGGTGAGCGCGTACTTGGTGATCTTCGCCGGTTCGTCCAGGTCGAACTCGACCCAGCCGGTCGGCGCGAAGGTCAGCCACTTGGTGGTGGGCTCGTTGTCGAAGAGGTTTTCCTTCACCTCGCCGCCGCCCGTGTTCTCGGCGCTCGCCCGGACGCCGGTGACGCGGTCGGTGACGTTGCCCGGTATGCCGGTGCTGTACCCGCCGTCCACGCCCGCGGACCGCTTGCCGCCGTCCGGACCGGTGTCCACGGTGCTGATCCAGTCCGGAACCGGGTCATCCGCCTCGAACGAGGACGCGAACTCCCGGTCGGTCTTGGCGGGTGCGGTGGGCAGCGCGACCGCCGCCCCCTGTGAACCCACCGCCAAAGCGAAGGCGGTCGTCACCACGACCGCCGGACCCCAACTGTGCCGAACTCTGTACTGCATGTGCCAGCACCCTCCCTACGCTCACTGGGAAATGGACAACGTTGTCACTTTCGATGCGCAAGGACTAGTAGCGCTTGAAGGGATCAATGGTGTCAAGGGTGTTGACTGTGGCGCGCGGGTCCGGTGCCCGGGAAATTTCCTTCAAGGGGCACACAGGCCGTTCATATTTCCGCGAGGTCTCAACTCGGAAAAGACGTATGAGGAACCTTGCATTCGATCTTGCTCCGTCGGTGTTAAGTGGACTATACCTGTCGGCACTCCGGGGCATCTTCACCGCACCCGACCTTGTACGGCCGCACTTCCTGCATGACCCAGCTTGACCCGAACGCGGTGCCGGGGAGGATCTCGGTTCACCGCCTGAGTCCTGGAGAAGGCGAGGACTTGAGCATGGGATCCACCACCGGTGTGGGCCATCGCGATCTGATCGGGCGGAGCGCGACCGCCGTTCCGGCCCCGGCGACTGTTGTGCCGGCATCGCTCAGCTGATCATCGGCGCCGCACCGCGGCTCCGAGACGACGGCGACAACGCCTCACGCGCGGCCGGCGCAGGGCCGGTCCGCTCACGGCGGCCGCACACGCAGCACACCCGGACAGAACCAATCGATCAGTGAGGATGCAGAGATGACCATTCGTGCCGGCTCTCTTGACAGGCGGACGCTCCTGCGCGGGGCCATCGCCACCGCGGCGATGGGCTCGTTCGCGGTCGCGTGCAGCTCTCCCTCCAGCGAGGACAAGGACAGCGACGGCGGCCCGAAGGGCGAGAAGAGCGCCAAGAACCCATTCGGTGTCGCCGCGAACTCCACGGTCGAAGCGGCCATCTTCGACGGCGGCTACGGCACCGACTACGTCGACTACACCAACCAGGTGCTCGGCAGCCACGTCAAGGGCCTCAAGGTCCAGGTCAAGCCGGTCGTCGACATCGCCCCCCAGCTCCAGCCCCGCTTCGTCGGCGGCAACCCGCCGGACCTCATCGACAACTCCGGTGAGGACCAGATCGGCTTCCTCGGCATCCTCGACCAGCTGGAGGAGCTCGACGACCTCTTCGAGGCCAACACCTACGAAGGCAAGAAGATCGCCGACATCGTCTACCCCGGCGTCAAGGACCCCGGAACGTACAACGGCAAGTTCGTCGCGCTCCGGTACGTGATGACGGTGTACGGCGTCTGGTACTCGAAGACGCTCTTCGAGGAGAACAGCTGGACCCCGCCGAAGACCTGGGACGAGGCGCTCGACCTCGGCCAGCAGGCGAAGAAGAAGGGCAAGTACCTCTTCGTCCACGGCAAGGAAGCCGCGACCTACTACCAGACGATGCTGTTCGCCTCAGCGATCAAGGAGGGCGGTGACGAGGTCCGGCTCGCTCTCGGCAATCTCGAAAAAAACGCCTGGTCGCATCCGGCCGTCCAGGGCGTCCTCAAGGTCATGGAGACCATGATCAAGGAGAAGATGTTCGTCCCCGGCGGCTCCGGCACCCAGTTCCAGAAGGCGCAGGCGATCTGGAGCAACGACCAGAAGGCGCTGCTCTACCCGTCGGGTGGCTGGATCGAGAACGAGATGAAGAAGGCCACCAAGGCGGACTTCCAGATGACCGGGTTCCCGGAGATGACGCTCACGGACAAGCCGAAGCTGCCCTACGAGTCGCTCCACGCCGCAGCGGGCGAGCCGTTCATCGTGCCCAAGCAGGGCAAGAACCCGGCCGGCGGCAAGGAAGTGCTGCGGGCGATGCTGTCCGAGAAGGCGGCAGCCAACTTCTCCAAGACAAAGCTGGCCCCGACGGTGGTCAAGGGCACCGTGCCCGCCGACGGCTTCGGATCGGCTGCCCTCGTCTCCCAGACGGAGATGCTCGAGGCCGCGGGCGACGACATCTACGACATGAGGAGGTTCGTCGAGGCCTACGGCATGAATACGGACCAGTTGGTGCCGTGGAACTCGTTCCTCTCCGGTGACCTCGACCGCAAGGGCCTCACCGCGGCTCTGCAGAAGATCTCCGACAAGGTCCGGGAAGACGACTCCATCGACAAGATCAAGATCAGCTAGTACGGAGATGAAAGACACGATCCCCACTGCCGAAACCGCGAGCCGCCGGCCCGAGCCGGCCGCTCGCGGCGGGCGGCCACGGCGCCGCAAGCTCACGTTCGACCGGGTGACGTTCTTCCTCGCGTTCCTCGGTGTCCCGCTGGCCATCTTCGTGATCTTCGTCCTGATCCCGTTCGGCCAGGCGATCTTCTGGGCGATGACCGACTGGCGCGGCTTCAGCCCGGACTACAACTTCGTCGGCTTCGACAACTTCACGAAGATGTTCCAGGACGACATCTTCCTGAAGGCGTTGCGCAACATCGCACTCCTCGCGGTCTTCGTGCCGCTGGTGACGCTGACGCTCGCCCTCGGGGTCGCCGTGGCCGTCACCCTGGGCGGGCCCAGCAAGGGCCCCGTCCGAGGGATCCGGGGAGCCTCGTTCTACCGGATCATCTCGTTCTTCCCCTACGTCGTGCCGGCGATCATCGTCGGCCTGATCTGGGCGCAGATGTTCGACCCGAACGCCGGCCTGCTCAACGGCGTCCTCACCGGCCTCGGCCTCGACCAGTTCGACACGTTCGCGTGGCTGGGCGAGAAGGCGACCGCGATGCCGGCCTTGATGTTCGTCATCGTCTGGGGGCTCGTCGGGTTCTACGCGGTGCTCTTCATCGCCGCGATCAAGGGCGTTCCCGCCGAGCTGTACGAGGCGGCGAGGATCGACGGGGCCGGCCGGTTCCGCACCACGATCTCGATCACCCTGCCGGCGATCCGGGACAGCGTGCAGACGGCGTACATCTACCTGGGCATCGCCGCCCTCGACGCGTTCGTCTACGTCCAGGCGATGGTGCCGAACGGCGGCCCGGCCAACTCGACCCTGACGATCAGCCAGCGTCTGTTCAACGTCGCTTTCGCCAAGCAGCAGTTCGGCTACGCCACCGTCCTCGGCGTCGTCCTCGGCGTCGTCACCGTGGTGTTCGCCGCGCTGGTGTTCCTCGTCAACCGCCTCACGGGCGGCGGCGAGGGCGAGAGAAAGAGGAAAAAAGCACCTGGGTCCAGGGCTCGGCGTGCCGCAGCCGAGGGAGGTGCCCGGTGAGCGCCATTGCCGCCGACCGGAAGCCGGACAGTGACCGGAAACCGGCGAGCGACCGGAAGCTGACGCGCGTCTCCGCGAGCAGCGACCGCAGATTCGCGGCGATCTCGCACGCCCTGCTGATCCTGTGGTCCGTGATCGTGATCGTGCCCATGCTGTGGGTGCTGATCTCGTCGTTCAAATCGACCGGCGAGATCCTTTCGTCGCCGTTCTCGCTGCCGGATCACTGGCGGTTCGAGAACTACGCGAACGCGTGGACCGACGCGAACATCGGGAAGTACTTCCTGAATTCCGTGATCGTCGTGGTCTCGGCACTGATCCTGGTGATGCTGCTCGGCGCGATGTGCGCCTACGTTCTCGCCCGGTTCGAGTTCCCCGGCCGCCGGCTGATCTACTACGTGATGCTCGCCGGCCTGACTTTCCCGGTCTTCCTGGCGATCGTTCCGCTCTTCTTCCAGTTGCAGAACTTCGGGCTGCTGAACACGCGTCCCGGACTGATCCTCACCTATGTCGCGTTCGCGCTGCCGTTCACGATGTTCTTCCTCTATTCGTTCTTCCGGTCGCTGCCGCACGACGTGTACGAGGCCGCGCTGATCGACGGTGCCGGGGACTGGCGGGCGTTCTTCCAGGTGATGCTGCCGATGGCCCGTCCGGGCATGGCGGCGGTGGCGATCTTCAACTTCCTGGGCCTGTGGAACCAGTTCCTGCTGCCGGTGGCGCTCAACACCGACCAGGACAAGTGGGTCCTCACCCAGGGCATGGCCGCCTACGCGTCCTCGCAGGTCTACGACATCGACTACGGCGCGCTGTTCGCGGCGATCGTGGTCACGGTGGTGCCCGTACTGATCGTGTACTGCCTCTTCCAGCGGCGGATCGCCGGTTCGGTGTCGCAGGGCACCTTCCGCTGACGCCCACCGCCGCTCCACCCGTCGTACGCAGGGGTCCGGCCCCGGAGAGACAGCTCTCCGGGGCCGGACCCCTGCGGCGTACCGCCGATGGTCGGCCGTGGACACGGCCTGGAACCGATTTCTTTCAAGGGCTTGACGCCACTGGGCGATCCAGCGGAGTTTGGGGTTCATAACTTGTACAAGGTCCGCATCACACAGGTTGACGCGGACCCAGGGATGAGGGTGAGAGTCAATGGAGACTCCCGGGTCGCAGTCGTCGCTGCACCGAGCCAACCTGGAACGGGTCGTACGAGCGGTACGGCTCGCCGGTTCGCTCACGCAGGCGGAGATCGCGAGGACGACGGGGCTGTCCGCGGCCACGGTCTCGAACATCGTCCGGGAACTGAAGGAAGGCGGGACGGTCGAGGTCACGCCCACCTCGGCGGGCGGCCGCCGGGCCCGCAGCGTCTCGCTGAGCGGGGACGCCGGCATTGTCATCGGCGTGGACTTCGGGCATACGCATCTGCGCGTCGCGGTCGGGAACCTCGCCCACCAGGTGCTCGCCGAGGAGTCCGAGCCGCTGGACGTCGACGCCTCCGCGGCGCAGGGCCTGGACCGGGCGGAACAGCTGGTCAACCGGCTGATCGCGGCGACCGGCGTCGACCGCTCCAAGATCGCCGGAGTGGGCCTCGGCGTGCCCGGCCCGATCGACGTGGAGTCCGGGACGCTGGGCTCGACCTCCATCCTGCCCGGCTGGGGCGGCACCCGGCCCGCCGAGGAGCTGCGGGGGCGGCTCGGCGTGCCCGTGCACGTGGACAACGACGCCAACCTCGGCGCCCTCGGCGAGCTGGTCTGGGGCAGCGGCCGGGGGGTGCGGGACCTGGCCTACATCAAGGTCGCCAGCGGCGTCGGCGCCGGCCTGGTGATCAACGGCAAGATCTACCGCGGACCCGGCGGAACGGCCGGTGAGATCGGGCACATCACGCTCGACGAGGCCGGTCCCGTCTGCCGCTGCGGAAACCGGGGCTGCCTGGAGACCTTCGCTTCCGCGCGGTACGTGCTCCCGCTCCTCCAGCCGAGCCACGGCACCGAGCTGACGATGGAGGGCGTCGTGCGGCTGGCGAGGGACGGTGACCCGGGCTGCCGGCGGGTGATCGCCGACGTGGGCCGTCACATCGGCAGCGGAGTCGCCAACCTCTGCAACCTGCTCAACCCGAGCCGCGTCGTCCTCGGCGGCGATCTCGCCGAGGCCGGTGAGCTGGTGCTCGGCCCGATCCGGGAGTCCGTCGGACGCTACGCGATCCCCAGTGCGGCGCGTCAACTCTCCGTTCTCCCCGGGGCACTCGGGGGGCGCGCGGAGGTGCTCGGAGCGCTCGCCCTGGCCCTCAGCGAGATGGGCGATTCGACGCTTTTGGACGGAAGCGCGACCGGCGCTCTGCCGGCGGTCACCCCCGCCTTCACTTAGAGCACGGATGGCACCGTTGTCATCTCGTTAAGGATTTACTTCTTGACGCCGCACGTGCGGCCGAGTTGACTTCCAGCCACCTCGGCCGCAACGACGCGGCCTCGTCAGGGAGGTTTCTGAAGTGAACACGCGTATGCGTCGTGCCGCCGTCGCCGTTGCCGCCACCGCCATGGCGCTCTCGCTCGCCGCCTGCGGCAGCGCCGCGGAGTCCGACGAGAACAAGGACTCGTCCGACTCCGCCGCCGCCGAGAAGGGCGACGCCATCAAGGTCGGTCTGCTCCTGCCGGAGAACCAGAACGCGCGGTACGAGAAGTTCGACAAGCCCTTGATCGAGAAGAAGGTCAAGGAGCTCACGAACAACAAGGGCGAGGTCGTCTACGCCAACGCCAAGCAGGACACCACGCTGCAGTCCCAGCAGGTCGACACGATGATCACCAACAAGGTCGACGTGCTCATCGTGGACGCCGTGGACTCCAAGGCCATCGCCGGCTCGATCAACAAGGCCAAGAGCCAGGACATCCCGGTCGTCGCCTACGACCGCCTGGCCGAGGGCCCGATCGACGCCTACACCTCGTTCGACAACGTCACCGTCGGCAAGACGCAGGGCGAGGCTCTGCTGGAGGCGCTGGGCGACAAGGCCAAGGACGGCCAGATCGTCATGATGAACGGGGCCTCCACCGACCCGAACGCCGCCCAGTTCAAGGAGGGCGCCCACGCCGTCCTCGACGGCAAGGTGAACATCGGCCGCGAGTACGACACCAAGGAGTGGAAGCCGGAGAACGCCAACTCCAACATGCAGGCGGCCATCTCGGCCCTCGGCAAGGACAAGATCATCGGTGTCTACTCCGCCAACGACGGCATGGCGAGCGGCGTCATCACGGCACTGAAGCGCGCCGGCATCGCGGACATCCCGGTCACCGGCCAGGACGCCGAACTCGCGGGTGTGCAGCGCATCATCGCCGGTGAGCAGTACATGAGCGTCTACAAGTCCTACCCGCAGGAGGCCACGGTCGCGGCCGAGATGGCCGTCGCCCTCGCCAAGGGCGAGTCGCTCGACTCCATCGCCAAGGAGAAGGTCGACAGCGCCACGACCAAGGGCATCCCCACGGTCCTCATCCCGGTCGTCTCGCTGACCAAGGACAACATCAAGGAGACCGTCGTCAAGGAGGGTTACTACACCCTCGACGAGATCTGCAGCGGCAACTACAAGGCCGCCTGCGACAAGATCGGTCTCAAGTAGGCAGCCCCGCTCCCCGTACCGCGTGAGCGCGTACGGGACCGGCTGCACGCAGCTTCCTCCGGCGCCCCGCACTCAACAGCCCCGCAAGCTAAGCGGGGCGCCGGACGGAACACCCCCCAAACTTCTGCACAACCTCCCGCCGGGTCAGGCGGCGAAGGAGATGGTTCACGTGTCCGCTACGCCCGTGCTGGCGTTGCGCGGGGTCTCCAAGCGATTCGGTGCCGTCCAGGCGCTCACCGACGTCGAGCTTGAGGTCCACGCCGGTGAAGTGGTCGCCCTGGTGGGCGACAACGGCGCCGGAAAGTCCACGCTGGTCAAGACGATCGCCGGCGTGCACCCCATCGATGAGGGCGCCATCGAGTGGGACGGCAAGGCCGTCTCGATCAACAAGCCGCACGACGCCCAGAACCTGGGCATCGCGACCGTCTACCAGGACCTCGCGCTGTGCGACAACATCGACGTTGTGGGCAACCTCTACCTGGGCCGCGAGATCATCAAGCGCGGTGTCCTGGACGAGGTCGAGATGGAGCGCCGCTCCCGCGAACTGCTGGACACGCTGTCCATCCGCATCCCCAGCGTCCGCATCCCGATCGCCTCGCTCTCCGGCGGTCAGCGCCAGGTCGTGGCGATCGCCCGGTCCATGCTCGGCGAGCCCAAGCTGGTCATCCTCGACGAGCCCACCGCCGCCCTCGGCGTCGAGCAGACCGCGCAGGTCCTCGACCTCGTCGAGCGGCTGCGCGAGCGCGGCCACGCCGTCATCCTCATCAGCCACAACATGGCCGATGTCAAGGCGGTCGCCGACAAGGTCGCCGTCCTGCGCCTCGGGCGCAACAACGGCGTCTTCGAGGTCAAGTCGACCTCGCAGGAAGAGATCATCTCCGCCATCACGGGCGCCACGGAGAACGCCGTGACCCGTCGTGCGGCGCGCACCAATGGGGAGATCAAGAAGTGACCACCGACAAGACCTCCACCACCGCCGACGACCACGCGGCGGAGAACCCCGACGCCGCCCCCGCCGCGGCCGCCGTGGTCGACCCGCGGCTGCTGGTGCGCGAGCAGGGCTTCGCGGGCTACCTCGGCGAGTTCAAGCGGAAGATGAAGGCCGGCGACCTCGGGTCCATCCCGGTCGTCGTCGGTCTGCTGGTCATCTGGGCCATCTTCACCAGCCTGAACTCCAACTTCCTCACAGCGGGCAACTTCTCCGACATGTCCGTGGCCATGGTCGGCACGGGCATGATCGCCGTCGGCATCGTCTTCGTCCTGCTGCTCGGCGAGATCGACCTGTCGGTCGGCTCGGTCAGCGGTGTCGCGGGCGCCACCTTCGCGGTGCTGAACATCACGCACGGGATGAACGAGGTGCTGGCCCTGGTGCTGGCCGTCCTCACCGGCACCGTGGCCGGCGCCATCCACGGCTTCTTCTTCGCCCGCATCGGCGTGCCGGCCTTCGCCGTGACGCTGGCCGGACTGCTGTTCTGGCAGGGCTTCATGCTGCAGATACTCGGCAGCAACGGCACCGTCAACCTGAATCCCGACGGCATCGTCGTCAAGCTGACCAGCTACTACTTCAGCGACGTGGCCGCCGCCTACGGCCTGGCCATACTCGTGACCGCGGGATACTTCCTCTCCGCCTTCTTCGACAACCGCCGCCGCGAGGAGGCGGGCGTGCCGTCCCGGCCGCTGAACGAGATCATCGTGCGCACGGTGCTGCTGGCCGCCCTGGCCTTCACCGTGGCGATCGTCTTCAACCAGTACAAGGGCCTGCCGCTGGCCGTGGTGATCTTCCTGGCGTTCCTGCTGCTCACGGACTTCGTGCTGCGCCGCACCGCCTACGGCCGCAAGGTCTTCGCCCTGGGCGGCAGCGTCGAGGCGTCCCGCCGCGCCGGTATCAACGTCGAGCTGGTCCGGATCTCGGTCTTCGCGATCGCCGGCACCTTCGCCGCGATGGGCGGCCTGTTCGTCGCCTCGAAGATCGCCGCCGCCAACCAGGGCGCGGGCACCGGTGAGTTCCTGATGAACGTCATCGCCGCGGCCGTGATCGGCGGCACGTCCCTGTTCGGCGGCCGCGGCCGCACGTGGGACGCGCTGCTCGGTGTGATGGTCATCGTCTCGATCCAGTACGGCCTCGCCCTGCAGGGCATCGCCTCGCCGGTCCAGTACATGATCACCGGTGGCGTCCTGCTGGCGACGGTCGTCATCGACGCGATCACCCGCAAGACGCAGAAGACGGCCGGCCGCGCGTAGGCGCACGCCACGCACGTCGCCGCCGCACCGCGCCCGCCCGAGCTGAGCCCTCGGGCGGGCGCCGTGCTGTCCGCGCGCGGCCGGCCCCGCCCGGCGCACCCGGCCCGGCGCTGCCGCCGGGACGCTGACCAGCTGGGCGGACGCGGGGTCGAAGACGTGTACCCGGGGGGCTCCCCGAGCACGGGACGACGCCGTACGTCAGGATGCCGGGGACGACAGCCGGCGCAACCGGTTCTCGCCGACGGGCGGGGTAGCCGTAGAAGGGTCCGCCGATGGGTAAGGCCGAACGCGTGACGTACGACGCACCGCCCGGACACGTTCCGCCACGGCGGAACATTAGACTCGTCAAGCCCGGCAACAGCTCTACTGCAAGGAGGCACGGGTGCCGCTGCTGACCCGCATCACGGGACCGCGCGATCTGGACCGGCTCAGCCTGGAAGAGCTGGGCCGGCTGGCGAAGGAGATCCGCACCTTCCTCGTCGACGCCGTCTCCAAGACCGGCGGCCACCTCGGCCCCAACCTCGGCGTGGTGGAACTCACCCTCGCCCTGCACCGCGTCTTCGACTCGCCGAAGGACAAGGTGCTCTGGGACACCGGCCACCAGTCCTACGTGCACAAACTGCTCACGGGCCGTCAGGACTTCTCGAAGCTGAAGATGAAGGGCGGCCTGTCCGGCTACCCCTCGCAGGCCGAGTCCGAGCACGACGTCATCGAGAACAGCCACGCCTCCACCGTCCTCGGCTGGGCCGACGGCATCGCCAAGGCCAACCAGGTCCTCGACCGCGACGACCACGTCGTCGCCGTCATCGGCGACGGCGCGCTCACCGGCGGCATGGCCTGGGAGGCGCTGAACAACATCGCCGCCGCCAAGGACCGCCCCCTCGTCATCGTCGTCAACGACAACGAGCGCTCCTACGCCCCCACCATCGGCGGCCTCGCCAACCACCTGGCGACCCTGCGCACCACCGACGGCTACGAGCGCTTCCTGGCCCGCACCAAGGAGGTCCTGGAGCGCACCCCGGTCGTCGGCCGCCCGCTCTACGACACCCTGCACGGTGCCAAGAAGGGCCTGAAGGACTTCATCGCCCCGCAGGGCATGTTCGAGGACCTCGGCCTGAAGTACGTCGGCCCGATCGACGGCCACGACCTCGAGGCGCTGGAGTCCGCGCTCACCCGCGCCAAGCGCTTCGGCGGCCCGGTCATCGTGCACTGCCTCACCGAGAAGGGCCGCGGCTACCAGCCCGCCCTGGCGGACGAGGCCGACCGCTTCCACGCCGTCGGCAAGATCCACCCCGACACCGGCCTGCCCATCTCCACCTCCGGCGCCGACTGGACGTCCGTCTTCGGCGACGAGATGCTCGAGCTCGGCAAGGAGCGCGAGGACGTCGTCGCCATCACCGCCGCCATGCTCCAGCCGGTGGGCCTCGACAAGTTCGCCAAGGCCTTCCCCGACCGCGTCTACGACGTCGGTATCGCCGAGCAGCACGGCGCGGTCTCCGCGGCCGGCCTCGCCCACGGCGGGGTGCACCCGGTCTTCGCCGTGTACGCCACCTTCCTCAACCGCGCCTTCGACCAGGTGCTGATGGACGTGGCCCTGCACAAGTGCGGCGTGACGTTCGTGCTGGACCGTGCCGGTGTCACCGGCACCGACGGCGCCTCCCACAACGGCATGTGGGACATGTCGATCCTCCAGGTCGTCCCCGGCCTCAGGCTCGCCGCGCCGCGCGACGCCGACCAGGTCCGCGCCCAGCTGCGCGAGGCCGTCGAGGTGGACGACGCGCCGACCGTGGTCCGCTTCTCCAAGGGGGCCGTCGGCCCCGCCGTGCCCGCGGTCGGCCGCGTCGGCGGCATGGACGTGCTGCGCGCCCCCGGCACCGACACCCCGGACGTCCTGCTGGTCTCCGTCGGCGCCCTCGCGCCGATGTGCCTTGAGGTGGCGGACCTGCTGAACAAGCAGGGCATCTCCACCACCGTGGTCGACCCGCGCTGGGTCAAGCCCGTCGACGAGGCCATGGCCCCGCTCGCCGAGCGGCACCGCGTGGTCGTCACCGTCGAGGACAACTCGCGCGTCGGCGGCGTCGGTTCCGCCGTCGCCCAGGCCCTGCGCGACGCGGGCGTCGACGTACCGCTGCGCGACTTCGGCATCCCGCCGCGCTTTCTCGACCACGCCTCCCGCGCCGAGGTCCTGGCCGAGATCGGGCTCACCGCGCCGGACATCGCCCGTCAGGTCACCGGCCTGGTCGCCAAGCTCGACGGACGCTACGAGCGCTCCGAGGCGGACTCGGTGGAGGCCACGCGCGACTGACGTACGGCCGGATGGGTCGGTAT